>CABQJJ010000004.1 GCA_902464485.1 uncultured Collinsella sp.
CAATCCAAGGGTTATACCCTAAGAGCAAACCACCCCTTTTAGGGGTGGTTTTGATTTGGACATATGTTGCGTAAACGCCCCAACTATTACCCCTTTCGAACTTAGATTTCGGAAGTATGCGGCAAAATCTGAATAGGCCGAGCACACCGTGTATGTTCAAGCTCTATACCTGCGGTTTTATTGGCGAAAAACCGGGGTGTGCTCGAGAGCTCCAGAATTTGCCGCATACTTCCGAAAACGGGGGTCCCGCGGCACTAAAAATGATCTGTATAACTCCGAGATAATGAACATGCGTAGCCGTTCGCCGCATAATACTGTCCGTTTATAGAACCCACCTCCGGCGCACAGCTCTCTTACGGTTGAATAAATACACATCTATGGAATTACGTAAGAGAGGACCGTTCCTATGAGCTACAAGACTGTTTGCGTTGCCGGCGGCGGCGTGTTGGGGAGCCAGATTGCCTTCCAGGCCGCCTACTGCGGCTTCGATGTAACGATTTGGCTGCGCAGTGAGGGCAGCATCGGCCGCACCCAGCCCAAGATTGATCATGTGCGCGAGGAGTACATCGCTGCCATCGAGGGCATGGCGGACGGCACGGGCGAGTGGTGCGCCGGTATCGCCGATAGCGGCCAGCCCTTCGACAAGGAGGCGGCACTTGCCGCCGTCGAGCGTGCCTACTCCACGCTCAAGCTGGAGCTCGATCTTGCCAAGGCCGTAGCCGACGCCGACCTGGTCATCGAGTCGATGGCCGAGGACACCCAGGCAAAAATCGATTTCTACAAGAAGCTCGCCCCGGTTCTCCCACAAAAGACCGTCATCGTGACCAACTCCTCCACGCTGCTGCCGAGCACCTTTGCCAAGTACACCGGCCGTCCCGAGAAGTACCTGTCGCTGCACTTTGCCAACTCTATCTGGAAGAACAACATGACCGAGGTCATGGCTCAGGACCAAACTGACAAGCGCTATTTCGATGAGCTCGTCGACTTTGCCAACGAGATTCGCATGCTTGCCCTGCCCGTCAACAGGGAGAAGAACGGCTATCTGCTCAATTCCATGCTGGTGCCATGGCTGCTTTCGGGCCTTGACCTGTACGTCTCGGGCGTGAGCGACCCCAAGAGCATCGACCTCGCATGGACGCGTGGTACCGGCGCTCCCAAGGGCCCGTTTCGCGTATTCGACACGGTGGGCATCCGGACGGCCTACAACATCGTTATGCAGTATCAGAAGGTCCCGGGTCTGGTGAGCCCGCTACTCAAGAAGATGATGATGCCCTACAACTTTAAGGCTATGGCGTCCGTCCTCAAGCAGATGCTCGACGAAGGCAAGCTGGGCGAAAGCTCGGGCGAGGGCTTCTTTAAGTACTAAAAAAAGATCCCTTGGGAGCGGAAGGATTGCGGATTGCCTTCGCGCTCCGCGTTTCCGTATCGTTGCAAGCCTAAACTTGCATTAAGGGGCGTTTGTTAAGCTGCAGGCTACCATGGGGCAGGGCTGGGCAAGCGCCTTGGGATATAGAGGAAGCAAGAATGGCATTCAAAGACGGTGACGATATGGGATCGAATAGCGAAGGCGGCCGACTGTTCTCGCGCCGAACAGCTCTTGCGGGCGCGGCGGGCGTGTTGGCGTTGGCGGGCACGGGGCTCATGGGTTGCTCTGCTGTCGGAGCCGGCGCAAGCGACGCGTCTACCGCGAGCAACGACCCCACCGCCGAGCAAAAGACGCTTCACAAGCAGATTGTCGCGACCTACGATGTCGAGAAGCAGGCGGCAATCAAGGCACAGCTCGATACCGACTATGCGAGCGGCGCGTTCGACGAGAGCGAACCTTACGTCGTGGCAGACCCCTTTGGAACCGATGCACTCAGTTGCTATGTGCGGTTTACGACCGCCGATGCCGTGACCGTGTCCTATGAGGTTGCCGGTCGCAAATAGACGGGTGACACGCCCAAAATCGCCACGTTCTCCCGCACGCCCCGCGGTGGCGACACGCCGGCCACGGAGCATGAGTTCAAGATCATCGGCCTCATTCCCAACCACAAAAACACGGTGACTCTCACTTGTACCGCGCAAGACGGCGCTAGTCGCACCTCGACCTTCACCGTTAAGACGCCGGCTCTCAAAGGCGAAGAAGAAGAGCGTCTCGCCGTCACGGCGGGGGAGTCCAACACGCCGCTCGCCAACGGCCTCTTTACCATTTTGGGCAACGATTCGTCCAAGCTCGACTTTATGTATCTCTACGACAACGCGGGCCAGATTCGCGGCGAGGTTCCAATCATCGGCTACCGCAGTCACCGCCTGCTGTTCCCGGGCGACGGCAGCATGATCATGAGCGTCTCGACGACCAAGATGGCCCAGATTAACGCCATCGGCCAGGTGGTAAACGTCTGGAGCACGGGCGACTATGAGTTACACCACGACTACGCTTTCGATGACGATGGCAATCTGCTGGTGCTGGCGAGCCATGCCGGCTCTGAGGCCGATTTGGACATCGACCGTGCGGCAGCCAAAGACAAAGGCGAGCGCGTTAACGTCGAGGACCTCATCATCAAGATCGACGTGACGACCGGCGACGTCTCTCTCGTCGTGGACCTGGGCGACGTATTCCCCGGACTCAAGGCAAGCGCCAAGGTGGCCTCGGATGGCGACCTGGATTGGATCCATATCAACACAATCCAGTGGCTCGGTAACGGCACCGTCCTGCTCAGCTCGCGCGAGACCTCGACGGTCATCAAGCTCACCGATATCTATGGCACGCCCACGGTTGATTGGCTCATGGGCTCACCCGATTTTTGGGCCGGCTCGGGCTTTGAAGACAAGCTGCTGCAGGCCCAGGGCGATTTTTCGCTCAACGCGGGCCAGCACAGCGTGACCTATCTGCCAAGTGCCGATACGGCAACAACCGGACGCTATCAGGTGCTGCTGTACGACAACAACTTTGGTGCGGCCGAGAGCTATCCCAAGTTCGACTGGGGCCAGCTGGGCGCCGCGGTGGTGACCGATTGCGGCAAGGGCACGCATTCGTTTGGGCGCATCTTTACGGTGGACGAGGCGGCGCGCACCTACGAGCTTGAGGATCAGGTCGTCGTGCCGTTTTCGGGCTACGTGAGCAGCGCGCAACGAGTCGGAAGCTCGAACAGCATGCTCGTGGCTTCGGGCCAGGTCAAGACCTTTGCCGAGTACGATCGCTATGGACTGCCCATCGCCACCTACGAGATGGAAGCCGAGAAGTTCATCTACCGCGTGTATAAGTACGAGCTGTAGCGCGCGTTTGCGTTTGACCAACTGAGTACGAAAACGCGCCATTCGCCGATACCTTCCCCGCGAATGGTGACCATATGGTTAGATGTTGGAAACATATAGTTGTCGCTGGTCCGCTGGCGACGTTCCCCCCCCCTGATATCGGAGGTTTCGGATATGTTTCGCGCTCCGTTAAACAGCTATCGGGTGAGCTGACATGAGTCGCCGTGCTATCTCGGTTGCCCTTGCAGTAATCTGCCTGGCAGTGCTCTGTGGCGCTGCGGGCCTGTTTGCCGCAAACCGAGAAACGTCCTACATGCAGGAATGCGCTTCCGAAGGCTTCGCCATTGATGGTTACTATCGGGATGACAAAGCAGGTTTGGAAACCCTGGCCTTTCTTGAAGAGGATAACCATCGATGGCAACTGGTCGGCAAGGGCGGCGGCTGCGTTGATGGGCAGTTCGAGCGTATGGACGATCCCAATATTCTGGTATTAAAGAATGAAAACGGCGAAATATATGGCAGGGTCCACGTGGCGTATATTTCGCGCCGACGCGATAGCGGGCAGCTCTATCTATTTAGAGATACCAAGGTGACCCGTTTTTATCTGGTGAGTACCGGTCCGGCGTTTACAGTGGAGTCTGGCGATGTCGATACGGACAGTTGATTCGTGGCAACAAGACAGCGAGCGGGGCGTGGGCGTTGTGCCTGCGCCCCGTTTTTGCTTGCGTCCGTGTCGCGTCTGCACTTCATCGCCGCTTGCGCCCGTGTGCGCATCTATCCCACGCTCTGCATCACTTTACGTCATACTCCACGCGATCGAGTTCGGGCACGTTGAGATCGATGAGCTTGCGGGCGATGCGGCGGTCGTGTGCCCCAAGCGCCTCGCCCGTTGTCACATGGGCGACAATTTCGCGCTCAACGATGCCTTCCTCGTCACCTTCGGTAGCCGAGGTCTCGACGGCGACGGTGTAATCCTTAAAGCCTGGAAGTACCGCCGCAAGCTCACGCGTGGTCTCGGTGACGCCGTAGCCGTCCTGCACGCCCGCTTGCGCCGAGCCGATAGAGCCCGCCGTCATGACGATGCAAGGGATGGCAAAGATCACCGTACCCACGATGATGCGGCGGCGCACTTTGCGTGACAGCTCGTCGACCTCGGCATCTTCCTCGGCCGTCACAATGCCGTCGCCGTTGAGGTCGCGCTTGAGCGGCACGCGCAAAAGAAGCAGCACGGCCTCTGCCGCCAGCGCGATAAAGACCACGTTGATGCCAAACTCGTAGAGCGCCGAGAGAAATAGCGACCCGCTTGCGATGGCGATGCCGTAGCCTGCCGCGCACAGGGGTGGCATGAGTGCGGTCGCCACGGCCACGCCGGCGATGAGCGTTGCGGGCTCCTGGTCGCGCGAGTTGCCCAGCCCGCCCGCAAAGCCACCCGCGAGTGCGACGGCAAGGTCCCACACCGTGGGCGTCGAGTTATCGATAATGGCGGCCGTGGTAGTGCCAAGGGGCGAGAGCTTAAAGTACAACGTGGACGTGACCAGGCAAAAGGCCATCTGCAGAGCAAGGCCGGCGACGGCCTCGACGGTAATCTCGCGGTCGAGCGTGGCGATGCCGTATGCCATGGCAAGGACCGAGCCCATGAGCGGGCAGATGAGCATGGCGCCCACGATGGCGATGTCCGAATCAATGTCGAGACCGATGCTCGCGATCAGCATCGCGATGATGAGGATGCACAGGTGAGAGCCGGTCAGGCGCGCCCCGTTTACAAAGCGCCTACGGATTACGTGATAGGGCGCGCGCCCCTCGCGAATGTTGAACGCCTGCTTTAAGAATCGGCTGGCGTTCTCCATGGCCTCGCTATGGGCAGGACGGATGCCGTGGCGCCGGTGATGGCGCTCGCGCAATCGCTTAATCTGTTGCTTGTCGAGTTCCATGCTTACCTCGTCTGGCATCCGAGTCACTCTTCGCGTCTGTTGTCTTTACTCTACACCGCGTTGAGCGAGGTGTCAGACGAGGCTTGTTGACCTAGAAGTCAGACCAATCGGCATGACTAAAAACGCCGTGAGGATTAAAAAGACCAAATAGACAAAAAGCGCGGGGCCGGATTGTTTCCGACCCCGCGCTCTGCGTTGGCGCGTTGTTGCTCTGCTTACCCCAGCAGGCTCAAGCCGACGGAGATAAACGCCAAGATAACGCCGACGATAGACTCGCCGCCCAGCAGGCCGCTGGCAACGACCAGGCCCTGCTCCTGGAAGGCGGCATCCTTGGCGGCCTTCTCCTCGTCCGAAAGACCGGCGGTGGCGTCGCGGTGGGCGGACCACTTGTCGTAGGCGAGCTTGACGCAGGAGCCCAAGAAAGCCGTGAGCGACATATAGAACGGCAGGTACACGCCCAGGCCGATCATCATGGCCGGGATGCCGAGCCAGTACATGACGATGCCGGCAATAAAGCCGCCTGCGAACCACGGCACGCTCGGGATGCCCGAGACCATGGTGGCGACCACGCTTGCCTGCGCGGCAACGAAGCTCTTGTCGGGACCAAAGGCGTCCGGACCATAGGCGGTGACGAGCGCGACCATGACGGCGGCGGCGACCAGGGCGCCCACGATGCCGCCGATGGCCTGGCCGATCCACTGTGCACGCGGGTTGGTGCCCAGCACGGCGCCGGCTTTAAAGTCGTTCATGACGTCGCCCGCAAGGCCGCACGCCACGGCCACGATGCCGGCGATAAAGAACAGCTTGACCTGCGCGAGCTGTGCGAAGGCGGCCACGATGAGCATGACGATGAGACCAAAGATCTCCATGGGGTCAATGCCCGTCTGGCCGCAGCTCTGCGCGCTCATGATGGTGGTGACAAAGGTGAACAGCGTGACGATGACGGCAGGCACGGGGCCAAGATCGAGTGCGATGGCGACGATCACGGCGATGGCGGCGGCGCCCAGGCCGATGATGCCGGCGTCGAGCTTAAGGGAGCCCGAGATGAGCGACTGCTCGTCGGTGTCGGTGGAGTTGTCGGCGGCAAGACCGCGGACGATGTCGGCGACCTGCGGCAGGATGTCCTTGAGGACGACGGCGACGCCAAAGCCCATCATAAGGCCCATGCCTAAGGACTTGACGATGCCCTGTGCAGTCATAACGTCGAACAGGCCGGCAGTAGTGCCGCCCACGATGATGCCAAAGTTGCCCAGCAGGGCGCCGGCAAACCAGAAAGCGACCGGGGCGAAGCCCACGAGGAAGCCGACGGAGAGCAGCATGGGCGAGTTGTAGATACCAAAGGTCACGCCGGGGATGTTGAGCGTGCACAGCATGCTGGGCACAATGCCCAGGGCATCGCGAAGCACGCTGTAGATGCCGGCGAGGGCCATGGAGCCGAAGAGCTGCTTGCCGGTCTTGCCGCCGGCCTCGGTCGCGCGCAGGGTCTGAGCTGCGGCGTTGCCGGTGGGGAACTCGAGCGCGGCATCCACGATAAAGTGACGGTGGATAAGCGCCGTGGCCAGCAAGCCCAGGATGGTGCCGGCGAGTGCCACGATAAACATGTCGAGCCAGCTGATCTGGTCGGCGTAGCCCAGCATCCAAGCGCCCGGGATGGTAAACGCCAGGCCGCCGGCGACCATGGCGCCCGCGGACATAATGGTGTGGGTGACGTTGGCCTCGTTGAGGCTGGCGTTGCCCATGAGCTTCAGGAAGAACAGCGAAATGACGGCAGCGAAGACGATCGGCCAGGGGAGTGCGCCCATCTTGAGGGCAGTGTAGGCCGAGCTTGCCGTGATGATCACGCAGCCAAGGACGCCGATGATGACGCCGCGCAGCGTAAGTTGCCCGCGCATCGAGGCGCGGTTCGAGGGATTGCTCATATAGAACTCCTTTGCGTATATCCGCTTCCCCCGGGAGCGCCGCTACGGATACGGCGCGGGAAGTCGGGTTACCAAGGGCCGCCGCGTGAGCTCGCGCGCGACCGCGCACCAGTATAGCGGTGCCGCTCGCTTCGCGCCCTGCCAAAACCAGTTAATTTGGGACGGGGCTTTTTAGCTACCCCGTCCCGGGATGATCATCGGGATATACTGCTGGGCAGACGAAAGGAGCGCCGACGATGCTTAATGGGTGTGCATACATATTGACGGTCGACGTGGGCAACACGTTCATTCGCTTTGGCCTGTTTGCCGAGGATTCAGCCACGGCACAGGAATGCCCGCTCGCGACGTGCGAGATCACGACGCCGTCGAGCATCACAGCCGACGAGGCGCGTATGAGGCTCGCGCAGGTCATGGGTGCACTGGCAGCCGATGCGGGCATGCCGGGCGCGCTCGTTCCCGCGGCCGCAGTGCTGAGCTGCGTGGTGCCGGCGCTCGAGCGCCCGTGGAAGGCGGCGCTTTCCCGCACCTGCACGGGGCGCGTGCTCACCGTGGGGCCGGGTCTCAAGACCGGCATGCCCGTGCACTACGACGACCCGGCCGAGATCGGTCCCGACCGCATCGCCGACGCCGTGGCGGCCCGTGCCGTCTACGGCTCTCCGTGCATCGTGATCGACCTGGGCACTACGACCAATATCGAGGCCATCGACGCGCGCGGCACTTTTGTGGGCGGCGTCATCGCGCCAGGCCTGGCCCTCGGCGCCCGCTCGCTCTCGGCCGCTGCGGCACGCCTGCCGCAGGTCGAGCCCTCGGCACCCACCCATGTGATTGGTCGCAACACGCGCGAGGCCATGCGCTCGGGCGTGGTCTTGGGCGAGGTAGCCCGCATCGACGGAATGCTCGACATGGTGCTTGCCGAGATGCGCGCGACCAAGGCGGCTGGGGAGGGCGGCGTGCCCATCGTCATTACCGGCGACGATGCCGAGGCGCTTGCGGCGCTGGTCGGTCATAGCCTGACGGTAGACGATGCGCTGACGTTGCGGGGCCTGGCCGAGCTGTACCGCATCAACCGTAAACCCCGCCGCGCGTAAAGGCGAAGGGGTCGGTGGGACAAACGCTACTGAGAAATCTGTCCCACCACCCACCTGCTACAATGGGTCAAATTGTCACAATCACGGAGGTGTCTGCCATGTCGGACGATCTCAATCAAACTGCGTCGGGCAAGCGCCGCGACGTTATTAGCTGGGACGAGTTCTTTATGAGCGTGGCCATTGCCGCGCAGCGCCGCAGCAAGGATCCCAATACGCAGGTGGGCGCGTGCATCGCCAGCACCAACCACCGTATTCTTTCGGTGGGCTACAACGGTACGCCCTCGGCACTCAACGATGACTTTTTCCCGTGGGGCACGAGCGACGACCCGTTGCAGGACAAGCACAACTACGTGGTCCATGCCGAGGCCAACGCCGTGCTCAACTACCGCGGCTCGCTTAAGGACCTCGAAGGTTCCACAGTCTACGTCACGCTGTTCCCGTGCCATGACTGTGCCAAGATCCTGGCGCAGGTAGGCGTGGGCGAGGTTGTCTACCTGGACAATAAGTACGCCGACACCGACGACGGCCGCATCAGCCGCCGCATTCTCGACTCCTGCGGCATTAGCTACCGCCAGGTTATCGTCGATGTCCATATTGGTACCGGGGAGCAAACTCGGCAGTAGGATGTGCCGGCGCTATCTGGCGCGGAGCTAGCTAAAAGAGCCCCGTCCCTAATTGACTGCTCGTGAAAGTCGTATCCGCGCGCATGGACGGCTCGTGAGCGGGTACATGGCTGTAGTAACATAGCTCTGTCCGCGGGCGCGCCCGCGTTATTGTGAGAAAGGAGCCCCTGTGGCTGTTAACGAAGAGCTGCTTAAGAAGGTTCTTGAGGAGATCCGCCCCAACCTGCAGGCCGACGGCGGCGATATGGAGTATATGGGCGTTGATGACGAAGGCGTCGTCAAGCTGGAGCTTCAGGGCGCCTGCGCCGGCTGCCCCATGAGCGCCCTGACGCTTTCCATGGGCGTCGAGCGCATCCTGAAGGAGCACGTGCCCGGTGTTACGCGCGTCGAGCAGGTCAATGCCTCCGGCGAGGCCGATGACCTGTACGACGAGTACGCGCCGTTCTAAGATGCGAAAGCTGCGGGCGATGCACTCCGCATAGACGTTATGCCCAAATGTGCGGCTGCGAGCGAAAGGCCCGCGGCCGCATTTGCATGTAGGGAGCAGGGGGATCGATATGCTTAACGACCTCTACCATATGCTTGATCCCGTCGCCATCTCGGCCGGGCCCATCACCATCTACTGGTACGGCTTGGCCTATGTGGTCGGCGCCCTGCTTACGGCGGTCGTCATGTACCGCACGCAGCGCCGCTGGGGTTTCAACATCACGATCGACGACCTGACGAGCGTCGTGGTCGGCGTGGTCTTTGGCCTTATCATTGGCGCGCGCCTGTTTTACGTCATCTTTTACGGCGACGGCTACTACTGGGCGCATCCGCTCGAGATTTTTGCCACCAACGAAGGCGGCATGAGTTTCCATGGCGGTCTGGTGGGCGGGATCATCGGCGGCGTGCTCGTGTGCCGTATGTACAAGCTCGATGCGTGGACTTTGGCCGATCTTGCCGTCATCGGCGCTCCGCTGGCCCTGTGCCTGGGGCGTTGCGCCAACTTTGTGAACGGCGAGCTGTGGGGCAAACCGACCGATCTGCCCTGGGGCGTGATCTTTGGCGGCACCGCGGGCGACATGCCGCGCCATCCCTCCCAGCTCTACGAGGCATTCCTGGAGGGCATTGTGCTCTTTTGCATCCTGCAGGTACTCAGCCGCAAAAAGCCGTTGCTGCCCCAGGGCGCGTTTATGGGCGTGTTTGTGATGGGCTACGGCATCGTCCGCTTCCTCGTTGAGTTTGTGCGCGTGCCCGATGCCCAACTGGGTTATCTGCTGGGTGGCGTCATCACCATGGGTCAGCTGCTGAGCCTGCCACTCGTGATTGCGGGCCTGGCGCTTGTCGTCTTTGCCCTCCGTCGCAATCGTCCCCAGCGCATCTACCTCGACGACTAACCAATTGGTGTAAGCCACCACAAAGGGGACAGGTACCTTTGTGGTGGTTGTTAGCGGACAACGATGACAGAACCGTAACGTTTCCCCAGATAAAACCTGCCAAAATAAACCTGTCCCTTTTTGGCAGGTTTCTAGAAAGGCTTATCGGACTGTGAAGGATTCCGACCTCTCCGCATCCGCGGCGCGCGACGCTGCCCGCATTGTTTGGTTTAAGCGCTATCCCGCCAAGCAGACGTTCATTGCTTTTTTGCTCGCCCTGCTGGCGACCACGGCATTTTCCATCGATCCCGCCCCCGTGTCGAGCAATGCAGTCCTGGCGATCGACCCTAAGGCGACGGGCACGCTCTATGTGTGCTACGAGGTGCTTCTCTCGTTTGCTGGCCACACCGATGCGGTTATGTTGCTCGCGCTTGCCTGCCTGCTCACGTTGCCATTCCGTTACGTGTTCTTTGGGCGCAACGATGCTTGGCGTCCATCGGTCGTTTTGCCGTCGCTACTCTTTGCCGTCTGCATGGTGTTTGGTCGCAGCTATGATCTTACGGATTCCGCCGAGATTGTCCTTGGCGACAAGGCGCGCATCATTTGCGCCTGGATTGGCGGTGCGGGCTGGACACTTTTGGCAATCGTCTCCTTTTACCTTGCTTTTGAGTTTCTGGATTGGCTAAGCACCCGTCGCGTTCCGTTTTCGGAGGCGCATTTTGGCCGCGTGTGGCGTGTGGCGCATGCCGTTCTCTCAATCCATCCCTTTGCCGGTCCGTTTTTGGTGCTTGTGGTCGCCTGGGCACCTACGCTCATTGCTTCGCTGCCGGGATTTTTTATGGGCGACACGGGCGCCCAGATTCGCCAGTGGTTCAACTATCCCAATGGTACGAGCGACTACCTGCGCCTGCTCAACCCTGATGTGCTGCTCAACGGGCACCACCCGGTCGTGCATACTGCCATTATCGGCTCGTGCGTGCGGCTGGGGCTTTCGGTCTTTAACAGCGCCAATGCGGGTCTCATCATCTACACCACAGTTCAGTTTACAGTTACGGCTGCCTGCATGGCATACTCTGTCTCCTCGCTGCGCAAGCTGGGTGTCGGTCTGCCCGTGCGCGGCGTGATCCTGTTGTTCTTTGCGTTTATGCCGATGTTCTCCAACTATGCGGCGCTACTGACCAAAGACGTGCTCTTCGCAGACGCGTTTTTGGTGTTGCTCGTGCAGACCGTTAAGCTCATGGCGGGTGGTCTGCCCCGTCGCGATGCTAATGCCGCGCGCGCAGGCGAACAGGCACCTGTGCTCTTTGCACGCCACGACTGGTTGCTGCTCGCGCTGGGAGCCCTGGGTTCCACGTTTTTGCGCAATGGCGGACTGGTGTTTCCCTTGGCGGCGTGCATGATCGCCGCTGCGTTTTGCGCATGGGATGTTTACGTGTCGTGCCGCCGCGCAGCGCGGACAGATGCGGAGCCGCTGCAGAACGTGCCTCGTTTTCGCTGGCTTGGTGTTCTCGCCGTGCTCGCACTCTGCCTGGCTTCTAATGCGTATTTCACCAAGGTCTTTATGCCGGCGCACGATATCACGCCCGGCTCCAAGCGTGAAATGCTTTCAATTCCGTTTCAGCAAACGGCTCGCTTTGTCCAAAAGCACGACGGGCTTAACTCGGGTGTTGGACCCACGGTTAAAGAGGACGGCACGATTGAGGAAGCTCCCTGCGACGGCTTGGTGACCGATAGGGAACGCGCTGCGATCGATCGGGTGCTTAAGTACGAGAATCTGGGCCGTCGCTACAATCCCGACAAGTCGGATGCCGTCAAAAACTGTTTTAACGAGTACGCCTCGCAGGAGGACATCGACGCCTATTTTGAGGTGTGGATCCAGATGTTCAAAAAGGACCCGAAGTGCTATATCTCGGCGCTCGTCAATAACTACTACGGGTATTTCTATCCGAGTGCTCGCGATGCGTGGGTTTACAGCACGGCGCGCAGTGCCGAGATTATGGCCAGGCCCGACAACCTCAAGTACTTTGACTTCCATCCGGTCGATAGCAAGGCCGTGCGCTGGTGCGATCATCTGATCAATCTGTACCGTGTGGCGGTGCAGCGTGTTCCCTTTATCTCGCTCACTATGAGCTCGGCCACCTACGTGTGGATCATGATTGCCGTGGTGGTCTATCTGCTGCGTCGTCGTTCATGGCGCGCACTGGCGATTTGGGTGCCGCTGCTGGGTGTGCTCGCTGTGTGCCTGATTGGTCCGTGTAACGGATCGACCTACATGCGCTACCTGTACCCGGTTATTGCCTGCATGCCGTTTGCCGTCGGTGCCACTATCGCCCGCAGTGATCTTCTATGGACCTAGCGGCTGCAGGGCATGTCGGTGCATCGGAGACAAGATTGGTGCATTGGGGTTAGGTTAATCTGCACCAACTTGGTGCAGATTAACCTAACCCCAATGCACCAAGGGCTTGCATCATCACGACGCCTCCATTTTGGGGTTTATCTTGCAGGCTGGTAGGTATATCATAACGACGTTTGTTTATATTGCCCGAGCATTCGCGCTGGGCTTTAGGTCGAAACCGATAGGAGACACGTATGTCCGGACACTCTAAGTGGGCCACAACCAAGCATCGTAAGGGCGCGCAGGACGCCAAGCGTTCCGCCCTCTTCTCCAAGCTCAGCCGCAACATCACCGTTGCTGCCCGTCTCGGCGGCGACCCGCTGCCCGAGAATAACGCCAGCCTCGCCGCTGCCGTCGCCAAGGCCAAGGCTCAGTCCATGCCCAAGGACAAGATCAAGTCCGCTATCGATAAGGCCTTCGGCTCTGGTGCCGACGCCGCTGTCTACGAGAACATCGTGTACGAGGGCTACGGTCCCGCCGGTGTCGCCGTCTATGTCGACTGCCTGACCGACAACCGCAACCGTACCGCTGCCGACGTCCGTTCCGCCTTCTCTCACGCTGGTGGCAACCTGGGCACTTCCGGCTCCGTTGCCTTCCAGTTTGAGCGCAAGGGTCAGATTGTCGTCGCCAAGGAGATCCTGGACGAGAACGCCAAGAAGGAGACCATGATCGCCAACGGTGCTGCCGGTGACGAGGATGAGTTCATGATGGCAATCGCCGAGGCCGGTGGCGAGGACTACGAGGACGCCGGCGAGGAGTGGATCGTCTGGACCACTGCTAACGAGGTCATGGCTGTTTCCAAGGCGCTCGAGGAGCAGGGCGTCCAGGTCAAGGGCTCCGAGACCACCATGGTTCCGACCACCCCGACCGAGGTCTCCGGTGCCGATGCCAAGAAGGTTCAGCGCCTCATCGACCGTCTTGAGGAGCTCGACGACGTCCAGGATGTCTACAGCACCATGGACATGACCGACGAGGTCATCGCTGCCCTCGAGGAGGAGTAGCGCCCGCACGGGTTAAGCCGTGTATATCTGGGCATAATGAAGCGAGCATGCAAGTCTCGTGGAATAGATGAGCCGGATCCGCGTGCGTATGGCACCGGACCCGGCTCTTTTATAATGATGCGAATCGTTTTGCAGCCTGTCGCCAAAAGAAGGGAGCGCCGCATGCGCGTGCTCAAACGAGCTCTAGCAATTGTGTATCTTGCCGCAGCCATCGTGGCGCTGGGTACGTTTGCCTGTCTGTACTGGGGTCCCTATACGTATCGATTTATGCTGCTCATGCGCGACCCCGCGCTCCGCATTGTTGTTACGGTATGCGGCGCCATTGTGGCGCTCGGTGTGTTAGTGGGTGTCGGCCGACTTATGTTTGCGCGCCGCGAGCCGCCTTGCGTGCATCCGGCGGGCGACCGCAGCATCGAGGTCACCCTTGCGGCGCTCTCTTCGTGTGCCCGCGCCGCGGCGGAGCGCGACGACCGCGTGATGGTCGAGCATGTCGAGGCGCGCGTCCAGGGTTCCGATGAATCGCGCGTTCGTTTTAAAGTCGATGCCATTGCGCTCGACGACAAGGACGTGGTCTCCCTTGCCGCTGCGATGCAGCAGCGCATCGAGGAGGCCTGCGACGCCATGCTCGGTATGCCGGGCACGACCGCGCGTGTTCGTTTTTTGCCGTCCAAGACTACCGTCCAGACCGTGGAGGTTTCCGGTGAGTGATACCAATCAAGAAAAGACCGTCCGCGCACCTCGCCTGGCAATCGATCAGAGCACCGCGCCGGCTAGCGAGGCCGTCGATTCCAAGGAAGAGGGCGCCGAGTCGCATGACGCGGTTGCCGATGATTTTGATGAGGCCATGGGTCTCATCAAGGGTACGGGGGCGGCTATCTGGAGCTATGCCGTTCGTCATCCCAACACCACGCTTGGAGCCGTCGCGGGCTTTGTGCTCGCCGTGCTGGTGCTCACGCTTGGCCTGTGGGACACGCTGGTCATCGCTTTCTTTGTGCTGATCGGCGCCGTGATTGGCCAGATTCGAGACGGCGAGAACGGGATCGTCAACTTCTTCGGCCGTTTGTTTAGCGGCCGCTAGCATGTATTCGACCGCCGCGTGTGCGGTGGGCATAAGGAGGAACCATGGCTTTTAACACGAAGGTCGATGTGGCCGATACCGAGCTCGAGGCAGACGAGACCGTCGCCGCCGAGGTTGAGGACGTAACGCTCGAGGATGAGGCACTCGTCGAGGCCGAGCCTGCCGACGATGCGGATGAGGATGATGAGGAAACAGACGAGTCTGAGGACTCGTTGACCTATTCCAACGGCGTGATCGAGAAGATTGTCGCCATGGCCACCCGCGAGGTGCCGCACGTCTTGGGCATGAAGGGCAACCTCATGCACTTTGTGCAGGAGCAGTTTGGTGCCGAGAACTTGACCAAGGGAGTGACGGTCGAGGTCACCGACGATAATCGCGTGGTCGTCAACATCTCCGTCATTATCGAGTACGGCGCCTATGCGCCCGCGATTTTCGACGATGTCAAGGCACGCGTGACCGAGCGCCTTGCTGCGATGACCGGCCTTGAGGTGGCAGGCGTCAACCTGCGCATCGAGGATGTCATCACCCCCGAGGAATACGAGCACCGCACCAGCCAGCACGAGTAACCTTCCAAAAAGGGACAGGTTTATTTTGGCAGGTTTTATCTGCGAAAACGTCAAACGGCCGGCCGCGCACGCAAAAGCGCGGCCGGCCGTATTTTGTATGTCCCCGATGAAGGCATGCCGCTCGTCAAATGAGGGGTTGCAATCGCTGCGTTCCGCGTTACCCTAATGGGCACATTGTTTCCAAATTGTTAACGAGGGGCTGCCGTAATGGCCGACGAACACGAAGCAGAGAGCAAGGCATGGGCTATTGAGGCCGCTGCGGCAGAGGCGGCGTCGCGTGCCGCCGAGGAGGCACATCGTCCTCCCGTAGTGCCGATGGAGCGTGTGGTCGATCGCGCCGATATCGAGCGCGGCGAGCGTGCCGGCCAAAAGCGTAGCCAGGAGCCGGGCTTCCCGCGCTTTTTCGCCGAGCTCAATCTGGGCCTGATTCTCACGGCATTCGCCATCGTCGCATTTAAAACCCCTAATCATTTTGCTTTTGGCGGCACCTCGGGCGTGTCGGTCATTCTTTCCACGCTGTTTCCGACCCTGCCTGTCGGCGTCTTCATGTGGATCATCAACGCGGTCCTGGTCGTTTTGGGCTTTATCTTTTTGGAGCGCAAGGCAATTCTGTGGAGTGTCTTCGCCTCGTTTGCGCTTTCCGCCTATGTTTCGCTGTTTGAACTCTTTATTCCGACCGATGTCTCGATGACGGGCGATATGTGGCTCGACCTGTGCTTTGCCGTGATTCTGCCGGCGCTCGGCAGCGCCATCGTCTTTGATATTGGCGCCTCGACGGGCGGCACGGACATCCTCGCCATGATTCTCAAACGCCGCACCACGCTCGAGATTGGCCGCGCGCTGCTGCTGGTCGATATCGGCATCGTGACCATCGCGGCCTTTTTGTATGGCCCCCGCGTCGGCCTGTATTGCGTGCTTGGCCTGTTTGCCAAGACGCTTGTGGTCGACAAGGCTATCGAGAGCATTCACCTTCGTAAGGTCTGCACGGTCATTTGCTCCGAGCCCCTTAAGGTCGAGGAGTTTATCGTCAAGCATCTCAACCGTACGGCGACCATCAGCCGCGGCTACGGCGCCTTCTCGGGCAAGTGCGTGACGGTGATCATGAGTGTGCTGAGCCGTCGCGAGGCCGTGCAGCTGCGCCGCTATGCGCGCGAGATTGATCCGGGCGCATTTATCACCATCGTCGACAGCTCCGAGATCGTCGGCAAGGGTTTTCGCGGAACGAACTAACGCGGACGCACTCATCAAACAATCGAAAAGTGCCCCGCGCGTTGCAAGTACGTCATCTAAGAGTATTTGTCCCCACATTGGGTGATAATGATGCCAAAGACATCGTTCGCGATCCAGGTGATTCGCTCTAGATACGAAGGGATGATTTCGATGTTCTGTTCGCAGTGTGGCGCCCCTATGGGTGATAACGACAAGTTCTGCGGCGTGTGTGGTGCCCCCAATGCCGGCGCTGCAGCCTCCGCCCCTCAGGGTCAGCCTCAGCAGTTTGCCCCTCAATCTGTCATGAACGTGTCCAAGGGCTGCACGGCTCAGGCGTTTGAGGATATGACCAAGACTCCGGGCGTGCTGCAGCGCGTATGCCAGATTGCCTTTTTGCCAGCGCTTATCTGTGTCGTGTCGGTGCTCGTGCTGTTTATTCCCGTTATCGGCGGTATTGCAGCTGCCATCGGCTTTTTGGCCGCTTACGTGGCGAGCGTGTGCGGTTCGGGCTTTGGTATCGAGTGGGGTCGCGACCTGTCGCTTAAGGTCGATGACGGCATGAATCGTCCGCTGATGCGCTCCACGTCGTTTGGCCTTGGCGTCTTTTCGGGCGTTATTTCGAGCGTGCTCAAGGTTATCGCAGCTATTCCCGTTATTGGTGTAGCGCTTTCGCTGGTGGAGAGCGTGGTAATTGGTGCCGCGGGCTCGTATTCGTATTACGGCTCTTATGCGCTTGAGGCCGCGCTGTTTGGCTCGCTGGGCCTGTTTGTTCTGGCTATGATTGCCACGGCGGTCCTGGGTGTCTTCTTTACTATGTTCGCCGACATCGCCGTGATGCACTTTGCGGTGACCGGTCGCGTCGAGAGCGCGTTTTCGCTCGATAAGGTCTGGGCGGCCTTTAAGAACAATAAGACCAAGCTGTTCTGCGCATCGTTCCTTCCCGAGTTTTTGACGGGTCTGGTCGCCAACGTTGTCACATGGATCCTGACGCTCGTCTTTGGCACCATTGCCTCTGTCGGTATGTATAGCTACTACTACCGTCCTACGGCTATTGAGGCGCTTGTTACCGGCGGTGGCATTACGCTCGTATTGTTCTTGGTGCTGACGGCGTTTGTCACGGTATTCCTCACGGTCTTTGGCAAGATGCTCAAGCATCGTGCCGTTGGCTATTGGGTAGCGCGCTACGCAAGCGAGTGGGCCGACGAGGACAAGGACGACGTCCTGACTTTTGTATTGCCCTTCGAGAAGAAGTCCGCTCCTTCGGGCTACAGCGCTCCGGATGTCGCGCCTGAGCCCGAGCCCAAGCCTGAGCCGGCACCTGCACCTGAGCCGGCACCTGCGCCTGAGCCGGCGCCCGAACCGGCACCTGCGCCTGAGCCTGTGCCCGAGCCGGCGCCTGAGCCTGAGCCTGTGCCTGTGCCTGAGCCCGAGCCTGAACCGGCGCCTGAGTCAAGTTCCGACGAGGATCCTCAGGACGAGTAGCCATGCCGCCTGCCATTTGGGGACGGGGTAGAAATGGTAGAAATAGCGCTTGACAAATGAGCGGGGGCGGACGTCTTCGAAACGTCCGCCCCCGCTTTGTCATTGCGATGTGGCTATGACTGTGCGCTGGCCGCGAGCCGACTATTCGTCATGGCTTTCCTCGTGACGAGCGGCAGCGCGTGCATCATGGATACCTTTGATTGCTGCGTGGCGCGCGGCGCGGGCGTCGTGCATGGCGTCGCGGGCCTCGGCGGCTGTGGCCTTGGCAGAGCGCAGCTTGGCGGCCAAGTCGGGGTTGGTCTCGGCAACCGCGGCGATCGTGGGGCCGTCGAGCTCCTCTTGCGTGGGCTCGGCCAAAAAGTCGATGGCATACTGGGCGGCTACCATGGAACCCTTGGCCAGTACCGACTCGTCAATCTTGTAGAAGCAAGAATGTTGGGCGTACGTGGCGCCAATCTGGGGGTTGCGCGTGCCGACAAAGGCGAGCACGCCCGGCACGCGGCGCAGATACTCCGAGAAGTCCTCGCCCGAAAGTGTGCCGCGATAATGGCCTTCGCCAGCTGCACCCAGGCACTTGACCACGGCCTGACGGCAGCGCTCGCTCGAGGCGGCATCGTTTTCGACCTTGTAGTTGGCGATGGTGTAGTCGGTAAGTTCGGCCTCGGCGCCCAGGGCTGCCGCGGTGTGCTCCACGATGCGGCGCATGAGCTCCGGCATTTCCTCGTGGGTCGAATCACCATAGGTGCGCACCGTGCCGGCGAGGTAGGCGGTGCCGGCGATGACGTTGCGTGCGGTGCCGCCATGCAGCTCGCCGACGGTGATGACGGCAGGCTCGTAGGGGCTGATTTCGCGCGAGACGATGGTCTGCAGGGCGTTGACAATCTCTGCCGCTACCATAACGGCGTCGTGGCCGCGCTGGGGCATGGCGCCGTGGCATGAGGTGCCGCGAACGTCGATGCGGAACCAGTCGGTATTGGCCATGCGCGGGCCGGGCTCGCAGCTTACGGTGCCGGCATCGACCTCGCTCCAGATGTGCGCGGCGTAGGCGCCATCGACGCCATCGAGCACGCCGGTGCCGATCATGAGCTTGGCGCCCTGGCCGTTTTCCTCACTGGGCTGGAAGACGATACGGACCTCGCCGTGGATGTCGTCGGTCATATGGCGCAGGATCTGCAGCGTGCCGAGCATCATGGCGATGTGGCAATCGTGACCGCAGGCGTGCATGCAGCCCTCGTTGACGCTGGCGAACTCCTCGCCAGTCTGCTCGGTGACGGGCAGAGCGTCGATATCGGCGCGCAGCAGGATACGGCGGCGCGGCGTGCCGTCCTCGCGGTAGGCATCCGGCGCGGTGCCGCGAAGCGTTGCCACCAGGCCCGTTTTAAGCGGGCGCTCGTAGGGGATATTCATGGCGTCGAGCTGGTTGGCGATGTCGGAGGTCGTGCGCTCCTCGGCAAGGCTCAGCTCGGGGTGCTTATGAAAGTGCCGGCGCTGCTTGATGATGTAGGGCTCAAACTCGGCGGCGATATCCTGAATGGCTGCGGTGACGTCGTCTGCCGCTCGCGCCTCGGTCGCCGCCATAATTTGCTGTGCCTTGGTCTTCGTCATGGTCGATTTGCTCCTTGCTGGGTTGATCGCAAAATCGTACAGGCTCTCTCCAGTATGCCACCTGCCACCTGGGGACGGGGTAGAAATGGATGCCTCCGTAACCTTGACAGGTCCAGATTGCTTGCGCATGCAGCTTCAAATGCGATTGTCAAGCTTGAAATCTACCATTTCTACCCCGTCCCCAGGTGGCAGGTAGGGGCCGTTGGGGTGGGGAAAGTCGCCGTTTGCCGCTTGGCGTTTTGTATCAGGGGTGGGGGAGTACACTCGAGGATATTGAATTTCCTGCCAGAGATGGGGGCGCCCATGCTACATATCGATCGGATTATCCGCTCCAAGAACGTCTTTACCGCGCAAGACGGCATCGATACCGCCCGCGAGCTGGCGATTGCCATCGCAGGCGACCGTATCGTCGCAGTCGGCAAGCCTGATGACGTGATTGCCGCCGCTCCCGCCGCCACGCCGGTTATCGACTACGGTGAGCAGTTTGTCTGCCCCGGTTTCCATGACGCGCACTTGCACTTCTTTCATACCTCGGTTGGCTCCTCGCCGTATATGCTCATGGATATGGGCACGTCCGAGGCAGCGCTGGTCCAGCATGCGCTCGAGTTTTCTCAAGACCTGCCCGATGACGCTTGGGTCGTGACGCAGGGCTGGCGTGATTACCGCTGGGACCCGCCCGAGCATCCCACCAAGGTATCGCTCGATGCGGCCTTTCCCGACCGCCCCTGTGTGATGTACTCGGGCGACGGGCATACGCTGTGGCTCAATAGCCGCGCGCTCGAGGCGCTTGGCGTGACGTGCGACAGCGAGCCGCCGGCGGGTGGTAGCTACGACAGGGATGCAAATGGCGAGCTCACGGGTATTGCCCACGAGGCTGCGGCCATGCAGCTGCTGCCGCGTTGTCTTGAGTGGCTGGGCGAGGACCGCATCGCGAGCGCCTACGCCGATCAAATGAAGCGCATGGCCGAGCAGGGCATCACCTCGATCTGCGATATGTCGCTCATGCCCATGCCAGGTTGCGATTTTATCCGCGACGACGTCTACGACAAACTGCAGACAGCCGGCAAGCTGGGCATTCGTGCCCATCTGTTCCCCACACTGCTGGATGACCAATCGCGCTTGGAAGAACTTCAGACTCGTTACGCAGACAACGCGTTGCTCTCGGCTCCGGGCTTTAAGCAGTTCTTCGATGGCGTGTCGAGCGAACACACGGCATATCTCACCGAGCCCTATGCTAATCCGCGCTTCCCGGGCGACCAGGGCCGCCTGACGGTTCCCGCCGAGCGCATGCGCAAGTTGGTTCTGGCGGCAGCCGAGCGCGGCCACACCGTGCGCATTCACGTTATCGGCGACGGCGCCATCCATGCTGCACTGGATATCTTTGAGGAGGCGGCAGAGCTCTACGGCTTGCCCCACCACGGCCATAACACGCTTGAACATCTCGAGAATCTACTGCCCGAGGACATCGATCGTCTGCGCAAGCTCAATGTGATCGCCTCGAGCCAGCCCTGCCATATCACGCTCGATCCAGGCGGCCCCGAGCGTGATTTGGGCTTGGAGCGCAGCCACATCATGTGGCCGTTTGCGACCTATAAGCAGCGCGGCATCCGCCAAGCCTTCGGCACCGATAGCCCCATCACAGCCGTTACCAGCATGAACGTGCTCTACACGGCTATCACGCGCCAAGACCCCCGCAGCCACTGGCCCGAGGGCGGCTGGTTACCGAGTGAGCGTATCGACGCGGCAACGGCCCTGCGCAACTACACCTTGGGAAGTGCCTATGCGGCAGGCGACGAGCAAAACCTCGGCAGCTTGGAGCCCGGCAAATACGCCGACCTAGTGGTCCTAGACCAAAACCCGCTCACCATAGACCCCCAGGAGCTGCAAGCTACCAAGGTTCAGGCCACCTACCTTGCAGGTAACCTCATCTACGAGCGCTAGTCCATCCGCATCGCCATTTTGCTGCACTGACTTTTCCGAATACCGGGCCCGAATTAGTTAGCCTGGCTCCCGGGGCGGACCGGAGGGCATGAAGTTTGTCGCGAGTTCCGCACGCAAAGGAAAGCACTTAATGTGCTTTCCGTCTTGCGCAGGACTGTAGAGCAGCAAACTTCATGCCCTCCGGTCCGCCCCGGGAGCCACCGCTAAGTTATCCCCCGGCATTCAGAAAATCTAAGTGCCAAAAAATAAGATTTTTTGACTCCGTGTTGTATAACCCGCCATTCGTGGGTACCATTCAACGCGTACGCAAACAAAAAGGGTTAACCCGCGCGGCATGACCGCGCGGCCCACAAAGGAGGAAACAAGCATGTCGTCTTTGAAGCCGCTTGCAGATCGCGTCTTGGTCAAGCCCGACGAGGCCGAGCAGAAGACCGCCTCTGGTCTGTACATCGCCAGCAACGCTCAGGAGAAGCCGCAGCGCGGCACCATCGTTGCCGTGGGCGCCGGCAAGGTCAACGACAAGGGTGAGCGCATCCCCATGGACGTCAAGGTCGGCGACGTTGTCATCTACGGTAAGTTCGGTGGCAACGAGGTCAAGGTCGACGGCGAGAAGTATCTGCTCATGCGCGCCGATGACATCTACGCTGTCGTCGAGGCCTAGTCTCGTCAGAATCTCTGATTCGTCTTTGAACGCGCCCGCCGCATAGGACTCGGAAGCGGCGACGCGAGTCACATTTCTTTTGGAGGATTACCCACTATGGCAAAGAACATTACGTTCAACACCGATGCCCGCGCCAAGCTCGCAAAGGGCGTCAACACTCTGGCCGACGCCGTTACCGTCACCATGGGCCCCAAGGGCCGTTACGTCGCTCTGCAGCGCACGTTCGGTGCCCCGACCATCACCAACGACGGCGTTTCCGTCGCTAAGGAGATCGAGCTCGAGGACAACATCGAGAACATGGGCGCTCAGCTGGTGAAGGAGGTCGCCACCAAGACCAACGACACCGTGGGTGACGGCACCACCACCGCAACCCTGCTCGCCCAGGCCATCGTCAACGACGGCCTGCGCAACGTCGCCGCTGGCGCCAACCCGCTGGCCATCCGTCGCGGCATCGACAAGGCCGTCAACGCCGCCGTCGCCGAGATGAAGAAGCAGGCCAAGCCGGTCGAGACCAAGGAGCAGATTGCTTCCGTCGGTACCATCTCTGCCGGTGACCCCGAGGTCGGCGAGAAGATCGCCGAGGCTATGGAGGTCGTGGGCAAGGACGGCGTCATCACCGTCGAGGATTCCCAGACGTTCGACATCACCATCGACACTGTCGAGGGCATGCAGTTCGACAAGGGCTACGTCTCCGCTTACTTCGTCACGGATAACGACCGCATGGAGGCCGTGATGAAGGATCCGTACATCCTCATCACCGACCAGAAGATCTCCAGCGTCCAGGACATCATGCCCGTTCTCGAGGCTGTCCAGCGCGCCGGCCGTGGCCTGCTCATCATCGCTGAGGACATCGACGGCGAGGCCCTGCCCACCCTCGTCCTCAACAAGATCCGTGGCGCCCTCAACGTCTGCGCCGTCAAGGCTCCGGGCTACGGCGATCGCCGCAAGCGCATCCTCGAGGACATCGCCGTCCTCACCGGTGGCCAGGCTGCTCTGGACGAGCTGGGCGTGAAGGTCGCTGACATCACCGCCGATATGCTCGGTACCGCTAAGTCCGTCACCATCTCCAAGGACAACACCGTCGTCGTCGGCGGCGCTGGCTCCAAGGAGGCCATCGACGCCCGCATCGCCCAGATCAAGGGCGAGATGGAGAACACCACCTCTGACTTCGACCGCGAGAAGCTCCAGGAGCGCCTGGCCAAGCTCTCCGGTGGCGTTGCCGTCATCAAGGTCGGCGCTGCTACCGAGTCCGAGCTCAAGGAGATCAAGCACCGCGTCGAGGACGCCCTGCAGGCAACCCGCGCTGCTGTCGAGGAGGGCATTGTCGCTGGCGGCGGCGTCGCCTTCATGGACGCTGCGCCTGCGCTCGATGCTGTCGAGATCGACGACCCCGAGGAGAAGATCGGCGTCGATATCGTCAAGAAGGCTCTGACCGCTCCGGTCGCTACCATCGCCAAGAACGCTGGCTTTGAGGGCGCTGTCGTGGTCGACAAGGTTGCCGAGCTGCCCGCCGGCCAGGGTCTCAACTCTGCCAACGGCGAGTGGGGCGACATGATTGAGATGGGCGTCCTCGACCCCGTCAAGGTCAGCCGCGTCACCCTGCAGAACGCTGCTTCTGTCGCCAGCCTGATTCTCATCACCGAGGCCACCGTCTCCGATGTGCCCAAGAACACTCAGCTTGAGGATGCTATCGCTGCTGCTACCGCTGGTCAGCAGGGCGGCGGTATGTACTAAGGCCGACAAGGTCTAGAACTCCCACCGGGAATCCGGGGGGCGTGACGGGGCTTCTCTCCGGAACGTTCTCGGTTAGATTGGGGCCCTTTGTCCTGCTCCTTTGGAGCCGCGGACAAGGGGTCCTTTTTGTGCTGAATTATTGTTCAGCTATTTCGGGATCTCTCATTTGTTCGACTTTAATCGACTGTCTGCTCTATTGAGTGGCGGGCTCGTCTCAACTCGCGTCTTGCAAGTTCTTGGGTAGACGGCTTGCTCGAGATTTATGAAAGGGGCCGTCCCGCGGGACGGCCCCTTACTTGCTATCTGACTTTGGCAGGATCGAACTCATTCGATATATCTTCGATGCCATCAGATTGAAGAACGAGCTCGCTAGGCAGATGGTGGCCCATCGGATCGATTAGGAAATCGAGTCCTGCCCTTCTGGCCGTTTTTGCGACTGGGATGAAGTCTGTGTCGCCAGCTATGAGGACGATCTGATCAACAGTTCTCCCATGGGCGAGCGAGGCGACATCGAGTCCGATTCTCATGTCAACACCGGATTGCTTTAACCCAACGAGGGTGAAATCTTCCTGCCCGAGGTCGGTTGTTGTCAACTCACCCTTGAGCAGCTTCTTGAGCGATTCTTGTTTCAGGTTGTAATGCGCGTTCGCTGAGCGTAGTTCGCCCATGCGCATCGCTACTTTCCTTTTCTCTCCGAGGGCTGCGTGGAAATCAGACATCCATACATTGGAGGGATGCTTCCGGCTGAACACGGTATTGTGTTCGTCCCAGGGCTGCTTAAAAGTGCCGTTTTCCAGTGGTGGACAGTTGTAGAAGAAGATTCTGTATAGGGAGCGGTCGCCGTATTCTAGCGTCATCTTTCGTTTGGCGGATATGTGTCGCAGGGCATAGGCATGACATTCCGATGCGCGCTTTTCGGGTGAAGTGTCTCCCCATAGCCTGCGCGCTCGTTTCAGGAAGAAATTTCCATCGATTAGGACAGCGGTTCTTGTCATGATATCTCCTGCTACATGAATTGACCCCCGAGCTGTGGTACTCCGGCTAAAGATTGGAGCCACTGTCGGAGGTCTTCAAAAAACGGAGGACAGGGAGATGGCGGAAAACCTAATTTCTCTGTCTGGCTTGAGTTTACATCCATTGGCTCAGCAATTTGTGGTGGAATTCGGGTTAGATTGTGGAATCGCGCCCTTTGCACTTCGGGGAATTCTGCGTTGACTGCCCTTCTTGATCTTTCGTACTTGTCTGCGATCAGTTGTTAGCGTGCTGCAGCATCGTTGTTGCGCCGCTCTATCCCGGGCGTATTTCTGGAGCGTTTCCCCGCCATAAATTACCCTCGGCATACTTGCACGAAAGCCTACTGGTGCTACACTTGCAATTGCTGTTTCAGGGCGGGGTGAAATTCCCTACTGGCGGTAAATCGGGCGGTGCCAAAGGGGCGCTGCGGCACAGGCGAGGTGCCTGCGTTCGTGCCGATGAGTCCGCGACCCGTGTGTGCGTTGGTTCGCATACCGGCTGAACTGGTGAGATTCCAGTACCAACGGTTAGAGTCCGGATGAAAGAGGCAGGTGATCTTATGTCTGAACAGTCGCAGCATATCCATTTTGAGAACACGAATAGGTGGAGCACCAAACAGCTCGTAACCATGGCGTTGATGTGCGCCTTGGGCGCCCTGTTTATGTATGTGCAGCTACCCATCCTTCCCTCGGCGCCGTTTTTGACGTATGACCCGTCGCTGGTGCCGGCGATGGTGTGCGGGTTTGCGTATGGCCCCGGTGCCGGTACCGCTGTTGCCGCTATGGCGATCGTTATCCATGCGCTCACCACGGGTGACTGGGTCGGCGCGCTTATGAACCTGGTTGCCACGCTGGGCTACATTCTGCCCGCGGCTATCGTCTACCAGAAGATGCATACCTATAAGGGTGCCGTGATTGGCCTGGTGCTCGGCGTCATTGCCGCTACGGCGTTGTCTATGGTCGCAAACCTTACCATTGGCGTATGGTTCTGGTATGGCTCGGTCGATGTGATTGCCCCGCTCATGCTTCCTGCCGTGCTGCCGTTTAACCTCATCAAGACCGTGCTTAACTCGGTGCTCACGCTTGCAGTGTACAAGGCAGTCTCGAACCTCATCACGCCTAAAAAGGACCAGGTCAAAGGCCGCGCATGATTGAGTGTCGGGGCGTTTCCTTTAGCTATGACGGTGCCGCACCGGCACTCGACGGCGTCGATCTAAACATCGAGGACGGCGAGTTTTTCTGCATCCTCGGTGGCAACGGGTCGGGCAAGTCAACCTTTGCCAAGCATCTGAATGCGCTGCTGCAGCCCGATGCCGGCACGGTGCGCATCGATGGCATGGATGCGTCCGACCCCGAGCTGGTCTACGACATTCGCTCGACTGCGGGCATGGTATTCCAGAACCCGGATGATCAGCTGGTGGCGACGCTTGTCGAGGACGATGTTGCCTTTGGTCCCGAAAACTTGGGCGTGCCATCGGAGCAAATCGCGCAGCGTGTGCGGGATGTGCTGAAGGCTGTGGGCCTAGTGGGCTTTGAGCGCCATGAGACCCATGCACTTTCGGGTGGCCAAAAGCAGCGCGTGGCGCTTGCTGGTGTGCTTGCCATGGAACCGCGCGTGCTCATATTGGACGAGGCTTCCTCGATGCTCGACCCGCGCGGCCGCAAGGGCCTCATGAAGGCTTGTCGCGCGTTGCATGATCGTGGCATGACCATCGTGATGATTACGCACTTTATGGAAGAGGCCGCCGAGGCCGATCGAGTCGCGGTGTTTCAGGCGGGGCGCGTTGTCATGCTCGGTACGCCCGAGGAGATTCTGACGCGGGCAGATGAGCTTGCGCAGTTGAACTTGGACATGCCGGAGTCGTGCCGTTTGGGCATGGCGCTTCGTGAGAAGGGCGTGCCCGTTTGCGCGCAGGTGCGTGAGGCGGATATGGTCGCCGAGATTGCACAGGTTTATGCCGAGCGGAGCGGGGCGGACACTGGGGAGCAACCTTTCACTTCCGCATCTAACTCGCGTGTCCTTGACAGCGTCTCTTCCGCGACTGACGGGGCGGGCGCGTCGGAGCTCGTCATCGAGCTATCCCATGTTTCGTACAGTTATTCGCTCAGTCCGCGCGAGCGCCGTCGCTGGTATAAGCGCTCAGCCGCTGCGGGCAAATCGAACAAACAGGCTCTCTGGGGAAACGACCCTAGCAGTCCGTGGGCGCTGCGCGACGTGTCTTTGGCGGTGCGTCGCGGCGAGTTCTTGGGGTTAGCAGGCCATACCGGTTCGGGCAAATCCACACTGGTCCAGCATTTCAACGGGTTGATTCGTCCGCAGGAGGGGAGCGTTTGCGCGCTGGGGCTCGATCTGTCAAACAAGAAAGACGCCGCCGCGGTTAAGGCCAAGGTTGGCGTGGTGTTTCAGTATCCCGAGCGCCAGCTGTTTGCCGAGACCGTGGTGCAGGACGTGGCATTTGGTCCGCACAACCTTGGCCTGTCACAAGACGAGGTCGCGCGCCGCGTTGCGTCATCGCTCGCACGCGTGGGCCTCGACCTTGCCACGATAGGCGACAAGAGTCCCTTTGAGCTCTCGGGTGGACAGCAGCGGCGCGTGGCGTTTGCCGGCGTGCTCGCCATGGAGCCCGAGGTGCTGGTACTCGATGAACCCATGGCAGGTCTCGATCCGGCGGCCCGCAGGGATTTCCTGGGGCTCATTCGCCGTCTTAATGACGAGGGCCTGACCGTTGTCATGGTTTCGCACAGTATGGATGACCTGGCAAATTGCTGCGACCGCATCGTTGTGATGAACGAAGGCGCGGTGTTTGCCGAGGGCGCGCCCGCTCAGGTTTTTGCGCATGCGGATGGGCTCAAGTCGGTCGGCTTGGGCGTACCTGCTGCCCAGCGCATGGCGCTGACGCTTGCGAAGGCAGGCGTGCCGCTGCGCTTCGATGGCCTCTATACGGTTGAGTCGCTCGCAGTCGAACTGCCAGGCTTGCTGCTCGGCTGTGTGGATGGCCCTTCGGGTGCTTCGCGTCGGGCCGATTCCGGTGCATCCGCGCGAGAGGAGGGCTGCTAATGGAGGCGTTTTCGTTTGGCAGTTACTATCCGGGGAATAGCGCAATCCACCGTCTGGATCCGCGCACCAAGTTGCTGCTGGGCTTCGTGTTTCTGATTGCCACGCTCACGGTTGGTAGCTTCCGCGGACTAGTCCCAATTGCGTTTTTTGTCGCGTTGGTTTATGCCGCAGCCAAAGTGCCGCTTCGCCGCGTCCTGTCATCGATGGCACCGCTGCTGGCGATTGTTGTGGTGGTCGCGGTACTTAATCTGTTTTCCGATCAGAGCGGTCGCATCCTGTGGCAGCTTGGCTTTTTGCAGGTGAGCGAGGGCTCGCTGCATTCCGCCGGGTTTATGGCGTGTCGCCTGACGTTGATGATGGCCGGCATGAGCGCCATTACACTTACCACGCCCACGCTCGACCTCACCGCGGGTTTTGAGCGTTTGCTCGCACCATTTGCGCGCGTGGGGCTTCCGGCGCACGAGCTCGGCATGATTATGGGTATCGCGCTGCGGTTTATGCCGCAATTTGCCACCGAGATGAAACAGACGGCCGATGCGCAGGCAAGCCGCGGCGCGCGCGTGACGGGCGGTCCGCTCGGCGGTGTGCGCATGCTCGGCAGTGTGGCGATTCCACTGTTCACCGGCGTTTTCCGTCATGCCGAGACGCTTTCGGCCGCCATGGATGCGCGCTGCTATCACGGCGAGCAGGGACGCACGCGTCTGCATGCGCTTACGTTTGGCCGCGGGGATGCACTGGCCGCAGTGGCGATGGCGATGCTGGTGGCATGTGTTGTCGTCATCAATCTTCAACTTGTCTAAGCGCGATTCGAGCGCAAGAAAGGGATTCCTATGACCGACATCGACCGCACAGCGCAACTCGAGCGCGCCTGCACATACCTCAGGCGCATCCCCGCGTGGTTTTTGGCCACGACTGACGTGAACGATGGGCATCAGCCACGCGTAAGGCCGTTCTCGTTTGCCATGGTCGATGACGGCAAGCTGTGGTTTTGCACCTCGCGCGACAAGGATGTGTGGGCAGAGCTCGGCGCGAACCCCAAGTTTGAGCTTTCGGGCTGGAAGCCGGGGGAGTGCTGGATCGTATTGACCGGCGAGGCTACGCTCGAGGACGATGCAGTCGTGAGCGACCGCGTTCGCGAAGCTGGCTTTAAGCACATGGTGGGCATTGGCGAGGACCATGAGAGTGCCAACGACGGTCGCCTTGCGTTTTTCTCGGTCCGCAATATCGTCGCACGCTTCTGCGATATCGACGGCAGCGAAGAACATCTGGAGTTCTAGCGCGCCTCAAATTAACTACCCGTTCCGAATTAGCTAGTGACAGGAGGAAACGTGGACGGATTGAATACGGTGCTGGAGTATCTGACGTCGGTGCCGGCGTGGTATCTGGCGACGAGTGTGGATGGGCAGCCGCATGTGCGTCCGTTTTCGTTTGCGCAGATTCAGGATGGCAAGCTGTGGTTTGTGACGGCGCGCACCAAAGATGTGTGGCAGGAGCTGCTGCAAAACCAGCGCTTTGAGGCCACGAGCTGGTGGCCGGGCCATGGCTGGCTCATTTTGCGTGGAGGCGCCGGCTTGGATGACCAGGCTGCCCCCGATATGCGCGAGGCCGGCTGGAAGCATCTGGAGCGTTTGGGCGAGCATTATGAGGGCGCAGGCGACCCCACGCTCGTCTTCTTTAGCGTCGAGGAGCCGGAGGCCTTCATCTGCAACCACGACGAATGGGTGCCGATCGAGCTCTAAAAGAGTTCTCCCGCCGGCCCCAACAATTTAAATACCCGTCTGTGTCGGGCTCCACATCGCAACGGTACCGCAAGGTGCACCGGGCGATGTGGGGCCCATTGTTATTTGTCAATTCCTTCGCGTGAATGTGTCTGGTTTGTTTCAATGCATGAATATGCAAAAGATTTGCGTATAAATGCATCTTTTGGTGCTAAAGTTTCAACCCACTTCATAACGACCGCTGCGAAATGCGCATCGGTGCATAAATCGCAGACAAGGAGTCTGATATGTCTTTGAAGGTTGGAATCGTCGGTGCGGCAGGATATGCCGGTGCCGAGCTCATTCGTCTCGTGCTCGGCCATCCCGAGTTTGAACTTGTTGCCATTACGTCCAATGTCGATGCCGGACAGCCGCTGTTTGCGGTGTACCCGAGCTTTGCCGGCGTGAGCGATCTGAAATTCACCACGCATGATGCCCCCGAGCTCAAGACCTGCGACGCTGTCTTTTTGGCCGTGCCGCACACCGCCGCCATGGCGCAGGTGCCCACCCTGCTTGCCGCGGGCGTTTCCTGCTTTGACCTTTCGGCCGATTATCGCCTGAGCGATCCGGCCGTGTTCGAGGCGTGGTATGCCGCCGAGCACACGAGCCCCGAGCTGCTCAAGACGCGCGCTTTTGGCCTGCCCGAGCTGTTCTGTCGGGACTTGGAGACCGCCGCATCCGATTATGCTGGCGGCAAGTCCGTGCTGGTTGCCTGCGCCGGTTGCTATCCCACCGCAACGAGCCTCGCTGCCGCGCCCGCCGTGCGCGCCGGCTGGGTTGCACAGAGTGGTCCTGTGATCGTTGATGCTATCAGCGGCGTGACGGGCGCCGGTAAGTCCTGTAACGCCCGCACCCATTTTTGCAGCGCGGACGAGAACCTGGAGGCCTATGGCGTGGGCAAGCATCGTCATACGCCCGAGATCGAGCAGATTCTTGGCCTGGCCGACCGCATTGTCTTTACGCCGCACCTGGCACCGCTCAAGCGCGGTCTGCTTTCCACGGTGACGATGCCGCTCGCGCCGCAGGCTCTCGACACGCTGACTCTTGAGGACGTTGTCGACCATTACAAACAGTTCTACGCCGGACGCAGCTTTGTGCGCGTGCTCGATGCCGGCCGGCAGCCCAAGACAGCTTCGGTCGTCGGTACCAATGCCGCCCAGATTGGCCTTGCGTTCAACAAGCGCACAGGCGTGCTGGTGGCGACAGGTGCGATCGACAATCTTTGCAAGGGTGCTGCGGGCCAGGCGGTCCAGTGCGCCAACATCGTCTTTGGTTTTGACGAGCGACGAGGCTTGCCCACAGTGGCGTGCCCGGTGTAGCACATTCGATTGTTAACGATTTAGTAGTCGGGTATCGAGTTGGGCGCCACTTTTAAGCTGGTCTCGTGATTGTGACTGGTATGGCGCTCCGACCGATGCCCACTTTTTATTTGATATAAAGGAGCCATGGGGACGATGAATAGAGAGCAGTTCGATATCAAGATTCGCGCCGTCGAGGGTGGCGTTACGGCGGCGGGTGGCTTTAAGGCTGCCGGTATCCATGCCGGATTTCGCAAGGATCCCGAGCGTTTGGATTATGCACTCGTCGTGCCTAATGAGCCCTGTCCCGGTGCCGGCGTGTTTACGACCAACCGCTTTTGTGCGGCGCCCGTGCAGGTGAGTCGTGCCAACCTGGGCGGTGCGGACAAGGGCTATGGCATTATCGCCGGTGTTTCAATCAACTCCGGCAACGCGAATGCCGCCACGGGCGAGACCGGCTTTGCCTGCGCGCGCGAGACGTGCAACATCGCTTCGCAGGTCATCGGCTGTGAACCCCAGCAGATCCTAGTCGCATCCACGGGCGTGATCGGACAGATTCTGCCGATCGACACGTTTGAGACGGCCGTTCCGTCCGCCTACAAGGCACTCTCTGCCCATGGCGGTGCCGATGCAGCCCGTGCCATCATGACGACCGATACGCACTCTAAGGAGTATGCCGTTCGCTACCGCAGTGAGGCTGCGGGTCATGCGGGCAACGCTTATACGGTGGGCGGCATGTGCAAGGGCTCGGGCATGATCATGCCCAACATGGCCACCATGATCGCGGTCATCACCACCGATGCCCCCGTCGAGCCGGCGGCGCTCCACACCCTGCTGCTCTCGACCGTTAAACAGACCTTCAACAAGGTGACGGTCGATTCCGATACCTCGACCAACGACACCTGTATCATGCTTGCATCTGGCGCTGCTGCCGCAGATGCCGAGCCCATCGTCGAGGGCACTGACGCCTTTGACGAGTTGGCCTTTGCCGTGCACGAGGTGTGCGAGAGCCTGGCGCGCAACATCGCGGCCGATGGCGAGGGCGCATCCAAGCTCGTGACGGTTAACGTCACCGGAGCCGCTAACGACGAGGAAGCCGATATCGCTGCCCGTGCCGTCGCCAACTCGCCGCTCGTCAAGACCTGCATCGCCGGTCACGATTGCAACTGGGGCCGCGTTGCCATGGCGCTCGGCAAGTGTGGCGTGCGGTTTAATCAGGAAGACGTTTCCATCGACATGATGGGCATGCCCGTCTGCCGCGGTGGCCTGACCGTTCCCTTTGACGAGGACGAGGCCCTGCGACGTTTTGAGGCGCCCGAGATCGTGATCTCGGCCGACTTGGGCGCAGGTGACGCGGCAACGACCGTATGGACCTGCGACCTTACACACGAGTACATCTCCATCAACGGTGACTACCGTTCCTAGATTCCAGGCACGCTGCGCATCTTGCCGTGATTGCGGACGGCGAAGCACGGCGCGATAACGTTACGAAAGACGAGGCAGATTATGAAATTCGCACGCGATTGTCGTTCAAGCGAATCCAACGAAGCAGCCGCGCAGCTGCTGTTCGAAGCGCTGCCGTGGATTAAAAACCTGACAGGCAAGACGGTCGTTATCAAATATGGCGGAGCCGCCATGGTCGACGAGCAACTGCGCCGCGACGTGATGAGCGACATCGTCCTGCTCAAGATTATCGGCATGCGTCCCGTCATTGTGCATGGCGGCGGCAAGGCCATCAACGAGGCGCTGGGCCATTACGATATGCCCGTCGAGTTTAAGAACGGCCAGCGCGTGACCACGCCGGAGACCATGGATATCGTGCGCGAGGTGCTGGGCGGCAAGGTTAACCAAGAGCTGGTTGCTGCCATCAATCATCATGGCAACCTGGCTGTGGGCGTGTCGGGCAGTGATGCCGGCACGCTCATCGCCGAGCCGCTTGACCCCGAGCTCGGCCGCGTGGGCAAAGTGACGCACGTCAACACCGACTATATCGAGCGCTTGCTCGATAGCGAGTACATCCCTGTTATCGCCACGGTCGCGGCGGGGGAGGACGGCGGCTTCTTCAACATCAACGCCGATACCGCCGCCGGTGCTGTTGCGGCAGCGCTCCACGCGCATAAGGCGATTTTCCTTACCGACGTCGACGGCCTATACAAGGACTTTAGCGACAAGGATTCGCTCATCTCCAACCTGACGCTGGATGAGGTTAACGAGATGCTCTACGGCGGCGAGGTCGACAAGGGCATGATTCCCAAGTTACGCGCGGCTGTCGACGCCCTGACTGCCGGCGTGTTCCGCGCTCACATCATCAACGGCACCACACCGCACTCGCTGCTTCTGGAGCTGCTGACCGATGCCGGTGTCGGCACCGTGATCCACTCCACCGAGACGGCCTACGAGTTCGATACGCACCCGCATCCGCTTTCGACCTTTGCGGCGCGCCTGACCGAGAACCTCGACGAGGTCGAGAAGCTCCAGACGGTCTAGCCGGTTAGAAATCGCCATACCGTTACACCCACAGTCCGCGCCACCTGGCGCTTAACGAAAGGTATCCCATGTCACTTGCAGCTCAACAATCACTCGAATCTCGTTATGTTATGCACACCTTTGGTCGCTCTCCGGTCGAATTTGTCGAGGGTCACGGTATGAAACTTACCGGTGATGATGGCCGTGAGTATCTCGATTTTCTTGCAGGTATTGGCGTATGCAGCTTAGGCCACGGCAATCCGGCGGTGCTGTCGGCGCTCGAAGCTCAGACCAAAAAACTACTGCACGTCTCCAACTACTTCTATATCGAGCAGCGCGGGCAGGTCGCGGCGCTACTGTCCAAGCTCGCTAACGACGATGTGGATGGCGCGCGTGTGCTTGCCGACGCGATTGTCGCTGGCGACGAAACGACGGCTTCCGCGCTTGGCGTTCCGGCTGCGGGCGAGCAGGTGTGGGAGACGTTCTTTGCCAACTCCGGTGCCGAGGCCAACGAGGGTTCGATGAAGCTCGCGCGCCTGTACGCCAAGCGTGCCGGCAACGGTGGCAACACCATCGTGTGCATGCGCGGCGGCTTCCATGGCCGCACGCTCGAGACTATTGCCGCCACCATGCAGGATTGGTTGCAGGATAGCTTCCGCCCGCTGCCGGGCGGCTTTGTGGCATGCACGCCCAACGATGTTGATGAACTGTGCGCAATTTTTAAGCAGCTCGGAAGCGAGATCTGCGCCGTGATGCTCGAGCCGATTCAGGGCGAGAGCGGTGTGCACCCCATGACCGAGGAGTTTATGGCAGCGGCGCGCGACTTGGCGCACGAGGTGGGCGCCGTGCTTATCGCCGACGAGGTCCAGTGTGGCGTCTTCCGTTCCGGCAAGCCGTTTGCGTTCCAGACCTATGGCGTGGAGCCCGACATCATGAGCCTTGCCAAGGGTATTGCCGACGGCGTGCCCATGGGCGCTGTGGTGGCAAAGAAGGGTATTGCCGACGTCTTTAAGCCCGGCGATCATGGTTCCACCTTTGGCGGTAGCTGCTTGGCAGTCGCGGCGTGCGCCGCGACGCTCTCCGCGCTTGTGCGCGGCGACTATGCAGAACATGCCGCCAAGGTGAGTGCCTATATGGAGGCAAAGCTCGCCAAGTTACCGCACGTTACCGAGGTGCGCGGCCGCGGCTTGATGCTCGGCTGCGACCTGGATGGCGCTGCGGGCGATGCGCATGACATTGTTGCCCGAGCGCTGGAGGCCGGTGCCGTGATTAACGCGACCGGAGCTCATACGTTGCGTTTCCTGCCGCCACTCGTGTGCGAAGAGGCCGATGTGGACAGCCTAATCGAGATTCTGGCGGGTGTTTTGGCTTAGCACCATCAGGCATAGCAATTTGGGACGGGTTCCAGACCGTCACGTGCCGGTCGGCGCATGATTGGGCGAACTGGAGCCCGTTTTGCTATCGATTTACCATGGCTGGGATAGGCCGTGTGCAAAAAGTGGCAAATATGAGTATGGGTATTAACTTCGTAACATATAAATTAGGCACTTTTAGATGAGTTGGGCCACATATGTCCAGTTTTGTAGTTAGCAAATTGGCTTAACTGGACTATCGATCGTCGTTCTAATGCCGGATTTGCCTTTTATGACTTCGAAAACGCTGCTACTAAAAAGGTAGCAGTACTCATATTTGGCATTTTTTGCACACGGGTATTCGCCAAGGGTCCATTTCGCCGCCCGCTCCCCGCTTCGCTCCTCGCGTGCTGCGCTGGAAAACGTTTCGCGTTTCCTCAGCTCCGCACCCTTGCGGGTTCGAATCCCTCTGCACTGGGCACAAAAAAGAAAGGCCCCCATCGCTGGGAGCCTTTTCAATCAAGTGGTGGGCGATGAGGGATTCGAACCCCCAGCCTTGTGCGTGTAAAGCACCTGCGCTAACCGTTGCGCCAATCGCCCGCAGGGATTGAGTATAGCGGAAACCCTGCGCTGTTCATCGCTAATTCATAACGAAACTTACGCGGCGACTTCGGCGCCCTTGTCCTCGTCGATAAAGAAGCGCTTGTACCAGATGAGGAACGTCAGCGTGGTATAGATCTTACGCTGGTTGAGCGCGCGACCCTCAAAGTGATCGTCAAGCAGTTTCATGAGCGCATCGGTGTCAAAGAAATCAGCAGCCCACGGTGCGGTGAAGTATTCCTTTACGTAGTCGTAGTACTTTTGCTCGCGTAGCCAGAACTTGACCGGTACGGGGAAGCCCACCTTCTTGCGCGTTGCCCACTCGTCGGGCAGCGTGCGGTTGGCAGCGTGACGCAGGACGAGCTTGCAGCCTTCTTCGTTAACACGGTAGTTGGCGGGAATGTGCTCGGCAAACTCCATGACCTTCTTGTCCAGGAACGGAACGCGGAGCTCCAGAGAATGCGCCATGCACATCTTGTCGGCCTTGAGCAGAATGTCGCCCGGTAGCCACATGTTCATATCCAGATACTGTTTCTTGGAAAGCTCGCAGCAGTTGGGAACCTGCTTGTAGTACTCGGCGCACATCTCGGCGGCGTTCTTGCCGGTGTCATAAGCGGGCTTGAGCACCTCGTCGACCTCGGAGGGATCGAACACCTTTGCCTGGCCCACATACCAGCGCTCGGGAACCTCGGCGCACTTGGTCAGAAAGTTGTGGCCCTTAAAGTAGGGGAGATGCTGAACGAGTGAGCCCAGGGCGCGACGCACGCCGAGCGGCACGCGCTTCTTGAAGGAGCGCATCTGAGGGGTGTCCTCGTACCACTCGTAGCCGGCGAACAGCTCGTCTGCACCCTCGCCCGATAGGACCACGGTGACTTCCTTGGCTGCCATCTGGGCCAGATAGTACAGTGGCACGCTCGAGAGGTTCGATTGCGGCTCGTCCATGTGATACTGGATGTCGGGCAGCGCGTCGAAGAACTCGTCGGCGGTGATCATCTTGCGCACGTTCTTGATGCCCAGCTTGTCAGAAAGCTCGGCGGCGTAGTTGGTCTCGTTGAAGTTCTTGTAATCGAAGCCGACAGAATACGTGGTGTCGGGCATGAGGCAGGCGGCAATGTAGCTGGAGTCCACGCCGCCAGAAAGGAACGAGCCCACCTTAACATCGGCAATTCGGTGCGCAGCGACGCTTTCGTGCACGACCTTGTCGCACTCGTCTATGTACTCCTCGAAGGTCTTGGAGTTGTCGTCGGTAAAGTTGCAGCTCCAGTAACGCTTGATGTCCATGGTGTTGGTCGTCAGGTCATACGTAAAGCAATGCGCCGGGGCAAGCTTGAACACGCCCTTAAAGAAGGTCTCCTCCGTGGCGGGGAATTGCAGCGTCAGGTAGGGGCGCAGCGCGTCGTGGTTGACAGCCTTCTCAAACTTGGGATGGTCCAGGAAGCTCTTGATCTCGGAGCCAAACAGCAGCGAGCCATCGGATGCCTGGTAGTAATAGAACGGCTTGATACCAAAGATGTCACGAGCACCAAAGAGTTTGTTCTTGTTCTGGTCGTGAATCACGAACGCGTACATGCCGCGCAGGCGGTTGACCAGGTCCTCGCCCCACTCCTCGTAACCGTGTACCAGGACCTCGGTATCAGCGTTGCAGTGGAAGGCGTAGCCGGCTGCCTCCAGCTCGGCGCGAAGCTCCTGGAAGTTGTAGATCTCTCCGTTGAAGACAATCGTGACCTTGCCGTCGTCGCTCGACATGGGCTGAGCTCCAGCTTCGGAAAGATCAAGAATCGAAAGACGACGGAAGCCAAGGGCAACGTTGTCGACGATATGCTGGCCGCCCATATCGGGGCCACGGTGGATGATGCGATTCATCATGGCCGTGAGAACCAGCTCACTCTGTTCATCTGTACCGGTAAAACCGACAAAACCGCACATGCAAGATCCTTTCTGCTGACGGCTCAGGTGTACTGCCGCGAGGATTGCGGTAGCTGATGTCAAATAATCTTTACTATCATGCCAATCTTTTGTTTCGTGATAGGGCATAAGCGCCGAGCGAACCGAAAAAACCACGTCCCGATCTTCAGACGAAGCGGCGGGCCGTGGTTGCGAACGCGATGTTAAAGAATGGCACCCAGATTTCCTTGTTTTTACACGGGGTGAACACCGCTGCCATTTATTGACCCAGGGCACAGTCCATGCAATTTTTTAGAAGGCTGCAGTGCGCGCAAGGTCAGGTGGCATATTAGGATGGTTGATAATGCAGGGACGCGACCGGATTCATCCGAGACGGTTTTTGCTCTTTTAAGGTTAGGTTTAGCGAGAGAGGTCGTTATATGTCGGGTACGACGCAGGAGAAGCTGGCTTTGATGCGCTATGTGGAGCTGCTCGAGGCCGAGGCCCTTGTTGTTTCCAAGCCGGATGCTCTATACGACCAGCGCATCGAGTTTGCGACCGACGACTCGCGCCAGGTGCGTCCGGGCACATTGTTTGTCTGTAAGGGCCGCGCGTTCAAACGCGAGTATCTGATCTCGGCGATTGCCGAAGGCGCCGTGGCGTACGTGTCCGAGGTCGATTACGACGTCGATATTCCTGCTGTGATCGTCAACGATATCCGCCGTACGCTCGCTGTGGTGGCGGACGCCTATTACGGTCATCCCTCGGGCAAGGTGAAGGTCTGCGCTTTTACGGGCACCAAGGGCAAGTCGACCTGCAGCTTTTATCTGCGTGGCATTCTTGCCAACGAGGCCAAGCTCACGGGTTGTCATCGACCTGCCCTCAACACGGGTATCGAGTTCGATGACGGTATCGAGACCGGTCCTTCCAAACTGACGACTCCCGAGTCCTTCCTCTTGCAGTCGCGTATCGCACATGCCGCCGAGGCGGGCGCTCCGTGGCTGGTCATGGAGGCGTCGAGCCAGGGCCTCAAATACGAGCGTACAGGCAAGATTGACTTTGAAGTGGGCGCCTTTACCAATATCGGTGAGGACCATATCTCGCCGATCGAGCACCCCACGCTCGAGGATTACTTTGCCAGCAAGCTCAAGATTTTTTCGCAGAGTCGCTTTGCCGTGGTCAACCTCGATATGGATAAGGTCGATCGTGTGCTCGAGGCGGCATCTCGTTGCGAACGTACGGTGACGTTCTCCCTGACCGACGAGCGTGCCGACGTGCTTGCGCTGGCGATTCATAATGGCGACTGCGGCATGGTGGCAACGGTGCGCACGCCCCGCTTTACGCGCGACATTGTGATTCCCACGCCGGTTAAGTTCAATGTGTCCAACGCGCTTGCCGCTATTGCCTGCGCCGAGGCCCTGGGCATTTCCGAAGAGGGCATCGTCCATGGCTTTGAGGGCGTCTTCGTTCCCGGCCGTATGGAGCTCTATCCGTCCGCATCGGGCAAGATTTTGGGCGTCGTTGACTTTGCGCACAACGGCATGAGCCTCGAGACGCTTTTGCGCGACCTGCGCGAGAACTATCCCGAGCGCGAGCTGGCGGTTGTCTTTGGCGCAACGGGCGGCAAGGGTGTCGATCGCCGCACCACGATGGGTATTGCCGCCGGCAAGTACGCCGATCGCATCGTGATTACCGAGGACGACCCGGGCCCCGAGGACGTCGAGGACATTTGTGCCGAGATTGCACGCAATGTACAGGCGCAGGGAAACGATAACTGGCAGATTGTGACCGACCGTACCGCCGCTATCGAGGCGGCCGTGCGCGAGACAAAGCGCCCCGCTGTGGTTATCGTGACCGGAAAGGGCGAGGAGGAATGCATGCTACGCAAGAACGGACCCGAGCCCTGTGAGCGCGATGGCTTGGTTCTCAAGCGCATCCTTGCGGCGTACGACGCCTAAACGCTGCCGCCTTTAGGATGGCGTTTGCGGACCCCGGCGTCTGATGATGCAATGCCTTCCAGGTGTGCTTACCCTAGGGAAAACACGCTATCAAGATTAAACCTCTTCTATGTAAACGGAGTGACCATGTCCCACAACATCCTGCCGACCGTTGCCGAGCTTTCGGGCGAGATGCGCGAGCGTCTTGCCAAGATCAAGTATGTCTTTACCGATCTGGACGCCACGATGCTCGCCCCCGGCTCGTGCGTGCTGCGTGACAACGACGGCAATCCTTCGACTAAGCTCGTCGAGGCCGTCGTGGCACTTGCCCGTGCCGGCATCCAGGTGGTCCCCACCTCGGGTCGCAACCGCACCATGATCCACGAGGACGCCCGCGTGCTCGGCCTCAACTCCTACATCGGCGAGATGGGCGGCCTGGTCATGTACGACCTCAAGGCCAACGATTGGGAGTACCTGACGGGCGACATGCCCTATGACCCCGCCTGCGGTCTCACACCGCACCAGGTGATCGAGCAGACCGGCGTGTGCGAGAAGATCCTTGCCCGCTGGCCGCACAAGATCGAGTACCACAACGACATGTCGACCGGCTACAAGTACCGTGAGGTCACCGTCGGCATGCGCGGCGATGTGCCCGACGATGAGGTCCAGGCCATCCTCGACGAGGCCGGCTGCGGTCTGGTCTGGGCTTGCAACGGCCACCTGACGCACCTGTCCAAGCCGACGACGCTTGAGCTCAATCGCGTCGAGGACGGCCGCGCCTTCAACATCAATCCGGCGGGGCTCAACAAGGGCGTTGCCATTGCGCGCTTCTGCGAGCACCTGGGGATCGAGCGCGAGGAGACGCTTGCGCTCGGCGACTCCGAGTCCGACTTCTACATGGCCGACCATGTGGGCATGTTCTGCCTGGTCGAGAACGGCCTGACAAGCGTCGGTGCCCCGGAGTTCTTGGACGCCTGCGACAATGCCTATGTTACGCGCGGCAAGATTGTCGACGGTTGGGTGGCAACGGCCATGCTGCTGGTCGCAGCCCGTTCGTAGCGCGACGCATCACGCGTGGTCGCATTTTTCGAGAGAGAATCTGGTGAGGTAATGTCCGATATCGATAATATGGCCGGGGACACGCGTCCGATCGGCGTGTTCGACTCGGGCCTGGGCGGCCTGACGGTTGCGCGCGCGATCGCGACGGCGCTTCCGCACGAGTCCGTCTACTATTTTGGTGACACCAAACGTTGCCCCTACGGCACCCGCACCGAGGACGAGGTGCGCTCGTTTGCGCTGCAGGCGGGTCGCTGGCTTTCGAGGCACGACGTCAAGATCATGGTCATCGCCTGCAATACGGCGACGGCCGCGGCGCTTCGTCTGGCGCAACAGGTGCTCGATGTTCCCGTGATCGGCGTTATCGCGCCGGGCGCGCGTGCGGCCATCAACAGCACCCGCACGCGCCGCGTGGGCGTGCTCGCCACCAACCTCACCATCCGCTCGGGCGCCTACACGCGCGCCATCCAGGATCTGGATGCCGGCGTGGACGTGTACGGCTGCCCTGCCTCGAGCTTTGTCGAGGTTGTCGAGCACGAGCTCGCCTCGGGCGCGCATCTGCAGGAGCAGTGGCTCGAGAACGAGGATGTCTTTGATACGCCTGCCGTGCGTGCGCTGGTCGGCGCCACGGTCGAGCCACTGCACGATCGCGGCATCGATACCGTGGTGCTTGGGTGCACGCACTTTCCACTGCTGGTGGGGCCCATTCGCCATGCGCTGGGACCCGGGGTGCGCGTGGTGAGTTCTGCCGAGGAAACCACCCGCGAGCTGACCGATATCCTCACGCGTCGTGAGCAGCTTGCGGGCGATACTGCCGAGCCGCAGCATCGTTTTGCCACGACGGCCGATAACATTGCCGAGTTTGCGGTGGCGGGCAGCTTTATCTTTGGCCAGCCGCTCAAAAGCATCGAGCATATCGATATCGACGAACTTAAATAGACGTCGTTCGAAGTATTCGCCCTCATCTTTCGCCGAAAGGACATTTTATGGAGTATATGCAGGTCAACCGTACCAACGGTCGCGCAGCCGACGCGCTGCGCCCCGTCCAGCTCACCCGCGGCGTGATGAAGCATGCTCACGGATCGTGCCTGGCCGAGTTTGGCGACACGCGCGTGCTGTGTGCCGCCACCATTGAGGAGGGCGTGCCGGGTTGGCGCAAGGGCGCCAAGGCCGGCTGGGTGACTGCCGAGTATGCGATGCTGCCGGCATCGACCGGCAAGCGCTGCAAGCGCGAGCATGCTAACCGCAAGGGCCGTTCCATGGAAATCGAGCGCCTCATCGGACGCAGCCTGCGCACCGTTGTCAACATGAAGGCGCTTGGCGAATACACCGTCACCGTCGACTGCGACGTGATCCAGGCCGATGGCGGTACGCGCACGGCGAGTATCACCGGCGCCTGGGTGGCACTGCACGATGCGCTCGCCACTTGGGTCGAGGCCGGCAAGCTCGAGCGCATTCCGCTCATGGGTCAGGTCGCCGCCGTCTCCATGGGTGTTGTCGACGGCAACACGCTGCTCGACCTCGATTATTCCGAGGACAGCCATGCCGAGGTCGATATGAATCTCGTCGCCACCGATACCGGCGAGATGATCGAGCTTCAGGGTACCGGCGAGCAGGCGCCTTTCGACCGCAAACGTCTCAACGCCCTGCTCGACCTGGGCGACAAGGGCATCGCCGAGCTCATCGAGCTCCAGCGCCGGGTTCTCGCCTAACCTGCCAAAAAGGGACAGGTTTATTTTGGCAGGTTTTATCTGCGAAAACGTCTAGATACAAGGCTGTCGTTGATTGAGAGGGGAGAGGCCGAGGCCCTCATCGCCCTCAGCGCGGCATTGCTATAGAGAGAAGGAGGCCAGCTATGGCACTTGAGAAAATCGATATCGATACGCTCGACCCGGCAGCGACCATCGTCGTGGCAACGGGCAATGCCCATAAGCTCACCGAGATCGAGGCCATTTTAGGCAAGGTCATGCCAGAGGTGCGCTTTGTGGCGTTGGGTCAGCTGGGTGATTTTGAGGACCCCGAGGAAAACGGCACGACGTTTTTGGAGAACGCCATCATCAAGGCCCAGGCTGCGGTCGAAGAGACGGGGCTTATGGCCATCGCCGATGATTCAGGCCTGGTTGTCGATGCCTTGGATGGCGAGCCGGGTGTGTATAGCGCGCGTTACGCGGGCGTGCACGGCGATGATGCCGCCAACAATGCCAAGCTCCTCGTTAACCTGGAGGGCGTGGCAGACGAGGACCGCACCGCACGCTTTATGAGTGTCGTCGCGCTTATCGATACGGACGGCCTGGTCACCTATGGCGAGGGCGCCTGCGAGGGCGTTATCGCGCACGAGGGCCGCGGCGATTACGGCTTTGGCTACGACCCGCTGTTCCTGCCGGTCGATACACCGGGCAAGACCATGGCAGAGCTGACGGCAGACGAGAAGAACGCCATCAGCCATCGCTTCCACGCGCTTGAGCACCTGTCCGCCAAGCTGACGGGCGAGGAGTAGACCGTGCGTGCGGTGGTGCAGCGCGTGCTCAACGCTGGCGTGACGGTCGATGGCGAGTGCGTAGGTCGCATTGGGCGCGGCTATCTGGTGCTGCTGGGCGTGGGTCATGACGATACGCGTGCCGAGGCCGATAAGCTGTGGGGCAAACTCCGGGGCTTGCGCATCAACGAGGACGAGAACGGCAAGACCAATTTGGCGCTCGCCGATGTCGATGGCGAGGTGCTCGTGGTGTCGCAGTTCACGCTGTTTGCCGATTGCCGCCATGGTCGTCGTCCGTCGTTTACGGACGCTGGTGCGCCCGATGTCGCTAACGAGCTTTACGAGTACTTTCTGACGCTCGTCGCCCAAGATGTTGAGCACGTGGCGCACGGCATCTTTGGTGCCGACATGAAGGTTGACCTCGTCAACGACGGACCGTTCACCATCGTCTTGGACACCGATAGTCTGTAAGTAGTCAATTTGGGACGGGGCTTTTTTAGCTACTTGCGTATGGCGGCAGCAGGGTGCTATAGTATTAGAGTTTTGTCTATCTTAGGGGTATTATCCCCTTTTTGAATTGCACCCTCTGGAGGCCCCGTTCATGGAAGAGATGGAAGTCAATCACGTCGACGACATCCACGAGAAGCTGACCGATATGGTGGGCGATCGCGTCAAGGTGAAGGCCAACATGGGCCGTACCCGCGTCGTCGAGCGCATGGGCACCATCAAGAGCGTCCATCCCGCCGTCTTTATCGTCGAGGTTGACGAGCGTCGCGGCCGCAAGTCGCGTCAGTCCTACCAGTATATCGATGTTCTCACCGGTCAGGTCGAGCTGTTCGACCCCGAGAGCGGCGAGCACATCTTTACCCCGCTCGGCAATCAGCTCGAGGAGCACTAACGGTGACCGATTGGTCCCTGACCCTTTCCGCGCCGGCAAAGATCAACCTTTATTTGGGTGTTCATACCGAGCGCGATGCCCGCGGCTATCACAGGGTCGATTCCCTGATGGCGGCCGTCGGCCTAGCCGATACCGTGACGGTCGCGCCGGCGCAGGCGCTGACCGTCCAGACGGTTCCGGCATCCGACTTTCCCATGCAAAAGAATACTGCGTACCGCGCGGCGGTCGCTATGGCCGAGCACTATGGGCACGAGGCCAATGTTTGCGTGACAATCGAGAAGCGCATTCCGCTGTGCGCCGGCTTGGGCGGTCCTTCGACCGACGCCGCAGCGGTTATCGTTGCCCTGGCTGAGTTGTGGGGCATCGACCGCGCCGATCCCACGTTGGACGATATTGCACGCGGTATCGGCGCCGACGTGCCGTTCTTTTTGCATGCCAGCCCCGCGTTCTATGTGGGTGGGGGAGACGTGTTGGCTGCCGAGTATCCCGCGTTGCCCGCAACGCCCGTCGTGCTGGTCAAGCCGCGCGAGGCAAGCGTTTCAACGATTGAGGCCTATCGACGTTTCGACGAGGCTCCAGTGCCCGCGACTGTGCTCGGCGCCATCGCCTCGGCTCTTCGCATGGGCAATGCCAAGACGGCGTATTCGCTCATCCACAACAATCTAGGCGTCATTTCCGCGCAAATGGAGCCACAAATTCAAACCGTGCTTGACTGGCTTCGAGCGCAGGAGGGGATCATTGCCGTAGACGTCTGCGGTTCTGGTGCCTGCTCGTTTGCCATTTGCGATACGGCCACCACAGCTGCAGGCCTGGTAACGGCGGCGCGGCAAAACGGCTGGTGGGCGGTTGCAACCGAGCTCATTTCGAATACCGTCCGCATTGTCGACTCAAAGAAGTAAAAAAATTTCTGGCACACGACGGAAATCTTTGTTACTATAGTCGAGCTAACGGGTTGTGGCTCAGTTTGGTAGAGCACTGCGTTCGGGACGCAGGGGTCGCTGGTTCAAATCCAGTCAACCCGACCAGAGCATGAGGAGGGACCGCTTCTTGCGGTCCCTTTTTTTAGCTATTGTTGTGATACCGCGATACCCGCGGTATACTCATTCGAGCTTGTCTCGCTGTATTGTGGAGGTCTACATGTTTGGACTGAGGGCTCCTGAGCTCATCATCATTCTCGTCGTTGTCCTGATTATCTTCGGGCCCAAGAACCTGCCGAAGCTCGGCAAGTCTCTCGGCTCTACCGTCAAGAATATCCGCGAGGGTATGGAGGGCGACGATAAGGCCGAGACCAAGCAGGCCGAGGAGGTCGTGGTCGAGCAGTCCGAGGAGGACAAGGAGATCGCTGAGCTCGAGGCCAAGCTCGCTGCTGCCAAGAAGAAGCAGGCAGAGGACAGCGACGCGGACGCAGAGTAGTCCCATCCCTTTGGGGTGAGCACCTGACCGGCTTGCCCGCAGGCTAGCCGGTCTTTTTCGTTTTGTTGACAGTTGATTGTTTGATCAGAGTTGGGGAGATATCCGTATGGACGCAAGCCAAATCGTACTGACCGCTGAGGGCCGCCAAAAGCTCGTCGAGGAGCTCGCTTGGCGTGAGGGCGATTACGCCAAGGAGATCGTCGAGGACATCAAGGAAGCCCGCGCGTTCGGCGACCTTTCGGAGAACTCCGAGTACGATGCCGCCAAGGACAAGCAGGCCCAGAACGCCGCTCGTATTGCCGAGATCCAGGCCATCCTCGCCAACGCTCAGGTTGCTGCCACCACGGGCGATCTGACCGTCTCCATCGGTTCCACCGTTTCTCTGATTGATCCCAACGGTGAGGTCATGGAAGTCACGCTCGTCGGTACCACCGAGACCAACTCGCTCGAGCACAAGATTTCCAACGAGTCTCCGGTCGGCCACGCCATCATCGGTCACGGCGAGGGCGACTCCGTCGAGGTCGTTACGCCTTCTGGCAAGACTCGCGTCTACACCATCGCCAAGATTGCACGCTAGACCACGGTCCCGCGTAAAGGTATGTTTTCGCTCCCTGGGACCGAATCCTGGGGAGCGTTTTAGTTTGAGGAGCTAACTTATGGCAGAGAACCAGAACGCCGCAGATCAGGCATCGACGCTCAACGACGAGCGCGCCACCCGCCTGGCCAAGCGCGCCGCCCTGTTCGAGGCGGGTCAGAACCCCTATCCCGAGCACTCTGAGCTTGAGGACTACGTTGCCGATATCGAGGCTAAGTACGCCGAGCTTGCCGATGGCGAGGACACCGAGGACGTCGTGAAGATCGCCGGTCGCGTGGTCGCCAAGCGTGGTCAGGGCAAGATCATGTTTATCGTCGTGCGCGACGCTACCGCCGAGATTCAGCTGTTCTGCCGCATCAACGACATGGACGAGGCAGCCTGGAATACGCTCAAGGCCCTCGACCTTGGTGACATCCTGGGCGTGACCGGCGTGGTCGTTCGCACCAAGCGCGGCCAGCTCTCTGTTGCTCCCAAGAGCGCGACCCTGCTGTCCAAGGCCGTCCGTCCGTTGCCCGAGAAGTTCCACGGTCTTTCCGATAAGGAGACCCGTTATCGTCAGCGCTACGTCGACCTGATCGCCAACGACGATGTCCGCGAGACCTTCCGCAAGCGTTCGCAGATTCTCTCCACCTTCCGCCGCTTCATGGAGTCCGACGGCTACATGGAAGTCGAGACCCCCATCCTGCAGACTATCCAGGGCGGCGCCACGGCTAAGCCGTTCATCACACACTTCAACGCGCTCGACCAGGAGTGCTATCTGCGCATTGCTACCGAGCTGCATCTCAAGCGCTGCATCGTCGGCGGTTTTGAGCGCGTATTCGAGATCGGCCGCATCTTCCGCAACGAGGGCATGGACCTCACCCACAACCCCGAGTTCACCACGATGGAGGCCTATCGCGCCTTCTCCGATCTCGAGGGCATGAAGGCGCTCGCCCAGGGCGTCATCAAGGCCGCTAACAAGGCCATCGGCAACCCCGAGGTCATCGAGTATCAGGGCCAGACCATCGATCTGTCCGGTGAGTGGGCAAGCCGTCCCATGACCGACATCGTCTCCGACGTGCTCGGCAAGCAGGTCACCATCGACACGCCGGTCGAGGAGCTTGCCGCCGCCGCGCGCGAGAAGGGCCTGGAGATCAAGCCCGAGTGGACCGCCGGCAAGATCATCGCCGAGATCTACGACGAGCTGGGCGAGGACACCATCGTCAACCCCACCTTTGTGTGCGATTACCCCATCGAGGTCAGCCCGCTCGCCAAACGTTTTGAGGACGACCCGCGTCTGACGCACCGCTTTGAGCTGGTTATCGCCGGTCACGAGTACGCCAACGCGTTCTCCGAGCTCAACGACCCGGTCGACCAGGCCGAGCGCTTTGCCGCCCAGATGGCCGAGAAGGCTGGCGGTGACGACGAGGCCATGGAGTACGACGAGGACTACGTGCGCGCCCTCGAGTACGGCATGCCTCCCGCGGGCGGCATCGGCATCGGTATCGACCGCGTGGTCATGCTGCTCACCAACCAGGCCTCCATCCGTGACGTCCTGCTGTTCCCGCACATGAAGCCCGAGAAGGGTTTCCAGTCCGGTGCTGCTGCCGCCAAGGCCGCCGAGGCCGGCAACGCCGCGAGCCCGTTCGTTAAGTCGCTTAAGCCCACGCTCGATTACTCCAAGATCGCCGTTGAGCCGCTGTTCGAGGAGTTCGTCGACTTCGATACCTTCTCCAAGAGCGATTTCCGCGCTGTGAAGGTCAAGGCATGTGAGGCCGTCAAGAAGTCCAAGAAGCTGCTGAACTTTACGCTCGACGACGGCACCGGCACCGACCGCACCATCCTCTCCGGCATCCATGAATACTATGAGCCCGAGGACCTGGTCGGCAAGACCCTGCTCGCCATCACCAACCTTCCTCCGCGCAAGATGATGGGCATCCCCAGCTGCGGCATGCTCATCAGTGCCATCCACGAGGAGGAGGGTGAGGAGCGCCTCAATCTGATTCAGCTCGACGCTTCCATCCCCGCCGGCGCAAAGATGTGCTAATTGGTTCCGCCGTTCTAACGAACGGCGGACCGGTCGACGCTGCGCGCCGCCCAGGGCGACAATTTGTCATTCAAAAGGCAAGGCATGACCAGAAGGTCTATGTCTTGCCTTTTTCATGCCAACTTGTTCGCCCTGGACGTCGCTCGCTGTCTGTCCTCTACCTGCGTCGTTGCCATGGTTGGCACTTAGGGACGTTCCTCTTGTGCCGGCACTTGGGGACAGTCCTTGTAAGGCGCTTTGCTCGCTCTGGCGGGCTTTCGCTGTCGTTGCCAGGGCATCGGCGTTGCCTTGGCTGTCAAGCTGGACGTCGCTCGCTGGCGTTGCCAAAACATCGGCGTTGCCGGAGTAGTCGTTGGGGATGTTCTTAAACGACTAGCCATTCAAGAACGTCCCCAACGACTACCCAACGGCTATTGCGTACATGACTCACATGACAGTTGTCTCTTTTATGTTTCCTTTAGCCGTCGCTGCCTAGGATGGGAGTTAGTCGGCAGGAAGGGAGCGTCTATATGGACGACGCGAGCGAGCGCGCGATCGAAGAGGACATGCTCGATCAGTTCAATTACTTTGATGATGAGGACGAGGAGCTGGTCGACCGTCGCGAGCCAGCGCCGCTTGATTCCTTTGATCTGGTCGATGAAGAGGCTGATGAGGTTGAGGATGAATCGACGGAACCCCCACAGCCTTCGCGCCTTGACTCACTGCCTTCGAGAGCCCCCATGCACCACGGTGTCCGTGCCGGCGCGCTCCATATGAAAACTGACTGGCGCCAGATCGTGACCGCGGGCGATGAGCTTGCCGTCGATGCACCACTTACCGACAAATCATCCATCATCTGCCGCACCGGTATGCTGATGCTCGCGAGCGGAACGGGTGCCTGGCGTGTACGCGATACCATGAACCGCGTCGCCGCCGTACTCGGTGTCACCATCCACGTTGACTTAAGTCTCCTGTCGTTTGAGTGCACCTGCATCGAAGGCGGCCACTGCTTTAACGAGGTCGTCAGCCTGCCAACAACGGGCGTCAACACTCATCGCATTTGGATGATGGAGAGCTTCCTAAAAGAAATCGAGACTTATGGGCGCCGGTTTACCGTGCATGAGTATCACGAGATGCTCAAGACCGTTGAGAGTTCAAAACCTGATTACGCGCCTTGGCAACAGGGCCTTGCGGCGGCCTGCGCCTGTGGCGCCTTTGTCTTTTTACTTGGTGGCGGTCCCATTGAGATGGCATGTGCGTTCGTGGGCGCGGGCGTCGGCAACTTTGCCCGTTCTCATATCCTCAAGCAGGGCCTCGGCCAGTTTAGCGCTTTGACGATTGGCGTCGCGCTGGCCTGTATCTCGTATTTGCTGGCGTTGCTCGGCCTTGGCCAGGTCATTCCGGGGGCAATGTCGCACCAAGAAGGCTATATCGGCGCCATGCTCTTTGTGATTCCCGGCTTTCCCCTTATTACGGCAGGCCTCGACATCGCAAAGCTCGATATGCGAAGCGGCATCGAGCGTCTTTCGTATGCTGTGTCGATTATTGTGATGGCGACGCTGGTGGGCTGGATGGTTGCCGAGTGTGTGGGACTGGCGCCGGATGACTTCGCCCCGCTCGGGCTCTCGCCGTTGGCTCTTACACTCTTGCGTGTGGTGATGAGCTTTATCGGAGTATTTGGCTTCTCGGTTATGTTCAACAGTCCGATAAAGATGGCCGCGGCGGCTGGGCTCATCGGTGCCGTGACTAATACCTTGCGCCTTACGCTCGTCGATGCGCCGACGCTGTTTCCCTTTCTGGGCCTGAGTGCGGGAATGCCTCCCGAGGCGGCGGCGTTTATCGGCGCGCTGGTGTCGGGGCTGCTTGCGAGCCTGGCCGAAATCAAGCTCACGTACCCGCGCATCGCCCTCACGGTGCCATCGATTGTCATCATGGTGCCGGGGCTGTATCTGTATCGCTCGATGTACTACATGTGCACGTTTGACACGGTTAATATGCTTGGCTGGTTTGTGCGTGCGGTGCTCATCGTGGCGTTCCTTCCCGTCGGCCTGAGCGTAGCGAGAACTCTCACCGATCCCCGCTGGCGCCACACCAGCTAATTGGTGCAAGGGGGACAGGTTACTTTGCACCAATACGCCGAGCATCTCCACAAACTCAACGCTTACGAAGCGCGTGTTGTTCGTGTTAGGGTAGTTCCACCACATAAGTAGTCGCAGACGCACGTACCGCGGGCGGGCGAGATGAAGTCCAAAGATTTCCATCTCGCCCGCCCGTTTTTTTGCGCGCGCCGCGGCGTAACACAGAAAGGACTATGCCCTTTATGCCTATCAACAAACGAGAGAGCCTGCTGTTCACCTTTATCATGTGCTTTTGCATGGTGCTCTGGATGAGCATCTACAACGTTGCCCTGCAGCATGGGGCCATCAACGGCGAGGTCATTGCCGCTGCATGGCTCGGCTTCCCCGTTGCCTACGTCTTTGCCATGTGCTGCGACTGGTTTGTTGCCAGCCCGCTGGCCAAAGGCTTCGCCTTCAAGTTCCTGGTTACTCCGGGCAAGAGCTCGCCGCTCGCTATGACGCTTGCCGTCAGCTCTTGCATGGTTGTTCCCATGGTCATCATCATGTCGCTCTACGGCGCCTGCGAGGGCCTGTTCCATATGCCCGGCGGCCCGCTTGCCAATTTGCAGGCGCTGCCGATGATGTGGCTCGTCAACATTCCGCGCAACTTTATCATGGCCCTGCCCTGGAACCTGCTGGTGGCCGGTCCGGTTGCCCGGTTTGTCTTCCGTCGCGCCTTCCCCATGGGCACGGTCTTTGCCGAGCCGCACATGGAGCTCGTGCACATGCCGGGTGCTCCCATTGCCGAGGAGGTTGCCAACATTTCCGAGGGCATGGACGTCGAGCCTGCCTGCTAGGCAACGCTCAGAACCAGACCCCCAAACAGACCGGAGCGATTCCTTTTTTGTAGACGTTGTCGCGTGGCTCCGTGCGGAAAAGGTCCCAACGGTTAACATATACTCCATATGGGTAAAGAGACCAAAGCGCTGCCGCGGGGTGGCGCTTTGCGTTTGAAAAACTAGCTCGTCTAAGAGGAACTAGCATGTTAGACCGTTTTACCGATCGCGCGCGCAAGGTCATGTCCATGGCCAAGCAAGAGGCGCTCGATCTACATTCAAATAAGGTGGGTACCGAGCACCTGCTGCTCGCACTCGCCAAGGAGGACGAGGGCATCGCTGCCGAGGCGCTGCGCTCGCTCGATATCTCCTACGACGACATCATGGACACCCTCAAGGAGGTCCAGACCACGGTGCCCGAGCCCAGCGAGGAGACCGAGGCCGCCAAGCTCGCCTTTACGCCGCTCGTCATTAGCGTGATGGAGCGTTCCTTCCGCGTGGCACGCGAGAACAACCAGACCTACGTGTCGACCGAGCATCTGCTCATCGGCATCGTCGAAGAGGGCAACGGCATGGCCATGGACATTCTCATGCGCCTGGGCGTGTCGTCTGCCTCAATTAAAAAAGCCATCGAGAAGCTTACCGCCAAGGACCAGGACAAGAAGCGCCCGCTCGCTGGCGCTGGCGCCGGGCGTCCCGGTGCGGGCCTGCCGTTCTTTAGTGGTTCGGATGCCTCCCAGCAAAAGGGGGGCGGCACTGACACGCTTAAGCAGTTCGCCACCAACCTCACGCAGAAGGCCCGCGACGGCAAGCTCGATCCCGTGATTGGCCGCGAAAAGGAAGTCCAGCGCATGATGGAAATCCTTTCGCGCCGCACCAAGAACAACCCGCTCATCTTGGGTGATCCCGGCGTGGGCAAGACGGCCATCGTCGAGGGCTTGGCTCAGCAGATTGCCGCCGGCAACGTGCCCGAGAACCTTATGAACCAGAATATCTGGACACTCGACCTGCCGGGCCTCGTTGCGGGCGCCAAGTATCGCGGTGAGTTCGAGGAGCGCCTCAAGAACGTGATCCAGGAGGCGACCGAAGCCGACGATGTTATCTTGTTTATCGACGAGATGCACACCATCATCGGTGCCGGCTCTGCCGAGGGCTCCATCGACGCGAGTTCCATGCTCAAGCCCGTTCTCGCACGCGGTGCCTTCCAGATCATCGGCGCCACCACGGCCGAGGAGTTCCGCAAGTACCTCACCAAGGATCCGGCTTTCGAGCGCCGCTTCCAGACAATCGATGTCGAGGAGCCGAGCGTCGAGGACACGGTCAAAATCCTGACCGCGCTCAAGCCGCGCTACGAGGAGCACCACCATGTGCGTTACACGCCGGGTGCTATCGAGGCCGCCGCGAACCTCTCCAACCGCTACATTCAGGACCGCTTCCTGCCCGATAAGGCCATCGACCTCATCGACGAGGCCGGTGCCCGCGCCCGCATCGCTGCCAACCGCGCGCCCGAGCCGGTGCGCGAGGCCGAGCATCGCGTCGAAGAGCTCAAGGCTGCCGCACAGGAGGCCACCGAGAGCGACGACATGAACAAGGCTGCTGAGATCACTGAGCAGCAAAAGGCTGCCGAGATTGAGCTTGCCGAGGCCAAGGCTGCCTGGACGGCCGAGCTCGACGCGAGCCCGCTCACCATCGACGTCGCCCAGATCGCCGACATCGTCTCCGTGACCTCGGGTGTGCCGGTGTCTTCGCTCACCGAGAGCGAGAGCCGTCGCCTGCTGCAGGCCGAAAGCGTGCTCAAGACCCGCATTATCGGCCAGGACGAGGCAGTCGAGGCCGTTGCCAAGGCCGTGCGCCGCAGCCGCTCGCCGCTCAAGGACCCGCGTCGCCCCGGAGGCAGCTTTATCTTCCTGGGCCCCACCGGCACGGGCAAGACCGAGCTCGCCAAGACGCTCGCCGAGTACCTCTTTGGCAGCAAGGACGCGCTCATCAGCTTCGACATGTCGGAGTTTGGCAGCGAGTTTGAGGTCTCCAAGCTTATCGGTAGCCCCCCGGGCTACGTTGGCCATGACGAGGGCGGTCAGCTCACCAAGGCCGTGCGCCGTCATCCGTACTCGGTTGTGCTGTTCGACGAGATCGAGAAGGCGCACCCCGATATCTTCAACATTCTGCTGCAGGTGCTGGAGGAGGGCCGCCTGACCGATAGCCAGGGCAAGACGGTCGACTTCCGCAATACCGTGATCATCATGACGTCCAACGTGGGCGCCCGCGAGATTGCGCAGGATGCGAGCGTTGGCTTTGGCACCACCGGCGAGCACGGCCTTACCTCGAGCGAGATTAAGGGCCGTGCGATGGGCGAACTCAAGCGCCTGTTCCGCCCTGAGCTGCTCAACCGTATCGACGACATTGTGGTGTTCCAGAAGCTTTCGGGCGAGAATCTGACCAAGATCGCGCACCTGCTGGTGGACGACTTGCGTCAACGCCTGATTGCCAACGGCATGAACATCAAGCTTACCGATGCGGCCTACGACAAGATCGTGGCCGAGGGCACCGACCTCACCAATGGCGCGCGTCCGCTGCGCCGTGCCATCCAAAAGCTCATTGAGGACCCGCTGTCCGAGGAGCTGCTGGCCGGCGAGTGGGGCGAGGGCGATACCGTCCTGTGCGATGTGGCCGACGGCAAGTTTGTCTTTAGCCACGGCACGGGCGAGATTCCGGCACCGCGTCCGGTCGGCGCGCTCGGCGGCGATACCGTTCCGGCGGCGCCGCACACCGGCAACGCCGCGCCCGTAAGCGGTGGAGTGAGTTCGGGCCCCGGCGGCATGATGCAAGCCGGTTCCGGCGCGCTGTAGGGCGTAACAAAAACCTTGTGTCCACGAGGGCGTTCCAAAGGAGCGCCCTTTTTCTGTTGGAAAGGCCCCTTCGTTCAAGGTAAATCTCATTAAACATACCAACGGCGTATGCATAAACGCTGATCAAGCGTTGAGGTTGGTTGAAGGGCCCAACGTCCCTTCGCGCGGCCCGTCTAACCTGCTTTATCTTAATAAAGTGACGTTTCTCCGCCGTTAGCCGATGATGCGGGGGCGCTCGGCGTTTTCGACTGGTTTATGCACGCAAAGTCTGGGAATATACAAGGCGCATGTCTTACTGTCTAACCAGTTGCGCCAAGGAGGCACCATGGACTACAAGATCATCGGCTACGAGCCCGCCCAGCTATTCCATTTCTTTGAGGATATCAGCGCGATCCCCCGCGGGTCTGGTAACGAGAAGGGCATCAGCGATTTCCTGGTCGCGTTTGCCAAGGAGCGCGGTCTCGATGTGTACCAGGACGAGGTCTACAACGTCATCATTCGCAAGCCCGCGTCTGCCGGCGCCGAGAATGCCCCGACCGTGATGCTGCAGGGTCACATCGACATGGTGTGCGACAAGCTGGGTTCCGTCGAGCACGACTTTACGACCGACGGTATCGACCTGGTCGTCAAGGACGGCGTCCTTACCGCCAACGGCACCACTCTAGGCGCCGACAACGGCATCGCCGTCGCTCTGATGCTCACTGTTCTCGATGACGATTCGATCGTTCACCCCGCCCTCGAGTGCGTATTCACCACCGACGAGGAGACTGGGCTGGTCGGCGCCGAGACGCTCGACAAGTCCCAGATTAGCGCCCGCACTATGATTAACCTTGACTCCGAGGAAGAGGGCGTTGCCACCGTCAGCTGCGCCGGCGGCGTCGTCGTTACCTACACCTGCCCGATCGTGCGCGAGCACAAGACCGGTAGCACCCTCACGCTCGACATCTCCGGCCTGCTGGGCGGTCACTCCGGCAGCGATATCCACCTGGAGCGCGGCAATGGCAACCTCATCATGGCCCGCATCATCGACCGCCTGATGGTTGCCGGCGAGCCCGCCATCGTCAGCTTCAACGGCGGCACCAAGGACAACGCCATCAACCGTGAGTGCAAGGCTGTTCTGGTCTACGCCGACCACGCTGCCGCCGAGGCCGCGGCCCAGATCGCAGAGGGCATCATCGCCGACGTCACTGCCGAGCTCGAGGTCTTCGACCCCGGCTTTACCTGCACCGTCGAGATTGCCGACGACGCCGAGGTCGAGGCCATGGACCAGAAGTCCGCGCTTGCCCTCATCCGCGCCTTGCGTCTTGCCCCTAACGGCGTTGTTCGTCGCAACGTCGCCACCGACGGCTCCGTCGAGGTTTCCTCCAACATCGGTGTGGTTGCCACTTCTGACGACGAGGTCAAGATTATGCTGTCCCCGCGCTCCTCGATCACCTCGCTGCAGAACGAGTTTAAGGACCGCCTGCAGACGCTGGCCGATGTCCTGGGCTTCGACGCCAAGTTTGAGTTCGAGTATCCCGGCTGGAGCTATGCCGAGCATTCGCCGGTCCGCGACGTCTTTGTCGAGAGCTATCGCGAGCTCTTTGGCTCCGAGCTGCGCATCGAGTCCATTCACGCCGGCCTTGAGTGCGGCCTGTTTGCCGAGGCCCTGCACGGCCTGGACGCCATCGCCGTGGGCCCGACGCTCTCCGATGTCCACACCCCGGACGAGAGCATGGAGCTCGCTTCTGCCGAGCGCTTCTACGAGCTGCTCATCGACGTCCTCAAGCGCCTCGCTGCGTAAGGTGCGAGAAGTCAAATCTAGGTATCGGTAACAATTATTAAAGCGGGGTCGAGCTTGATGCGCGGTCCCGCTTTATGCTGCAGGTTGCTTGATGTGGCATGATCCGTGCATCAATGGACCATCGGTGTACGGAGTAGCTTTGTGGCGTAGATGATAAATCGTTTTAGCTGATATGGAATGCCATGATATTTCGGAAGTATGCGGCAAAATCTAAGACTCCTGAGCAGACCATGTTTTTTTATGACAAAATGCCTGATAAATTGAGTTAAAAAGTCCAGTGTGCTCGTGGGTCTTGAATTTTGCCGCATACTTCCGAAATCGGCTCGATATTCCTTGGCAATATGGCACGGTGGAGGGCCGAATGCGGCTACAGCACGAAGATTCCCAGGTGCTCCAGCAAAATATTGAGCCCGATGAGGATGAGTACGACGCCGCCCACGATGGTGGCGGGCTTTTCGTAGCGCGCGCCAAAGGTATGGCCAATCGCCACGCCAGCAACGGAGAAGATGAAGGTCGTGACTCCAATGAGCGACACGGCGGGAACGATGTCGACCGAGAGCGCCGCGAATGAGATGCCCACGGCTAGGGCATCAATTGAGGTAGCGATAGCCAGAATCAGATATTCGCCCAGGTCGATCTTCTCGGTATCCTTGCCGTCGCCCTCGTCTTCGTCCTCGGTAAAGGCCTCCCACAGCATCTTGCCGCCGATGAAGGCCAACAGAATAAAGGCAATCCAATGGTCGATGGGGCCGATGATGCCCATGAACTGGCTGCCGAGCGCCCAGCCGATCACGGGCATGCCGGCTTGAAAGCCTCCAAAAAACAGGCCGAGCACCACGGCGACTTTTAGGTTGATCTTTTTCATGCCAAGGCCCTTGCAGATGGATACAGCAAAAGCGTCCATCGAAAGACCAACGGCGAGCAGCACAAGCTCTGCGAGTCCCATAGTTTGGCTCCCTCTCTGCGGGCGGGCCCGCGTGTGCCTATTGGGGAGCAACAAAAAAGACCCGTGGCGTACGCGTTGCGCGTACAACCACGAGTCTCGTTCATTAAGGCAAGCCAGGTCGATTCGACCAGTATGTTGACTTGCCGCGCCACCGGAGGCGAACCCGGCCACGCGACTACTCCCTCATTTGTGTGAGACCCGATGCTATCACAAGAGCAGTCAAATTGGGATGGGCTCTCGGCGGCGTTCGCTCATTCTGTAAGCATCGGATTTCGCGATCGTGGTGGGGGCAAACCGTGAGAAACTATTTAGCGTTTATGGAGCGTATAGGATTGGAGCGATGCCTTGGATAAGAACGAGTTGCAAAAGCGTATGGAACAGGCCATTCGCCTGACGGCACCTGGCCAGCCGATCCGCACCGCCCTCGACATGATCATTGCCGGTCACCTGGGTGCCCTTATCTGCGTCGGCGACACCGAAAACGTACTCGCTGCCGGTAACGACGGCTTCCCGCTCAACATTTCGTTTACCTCGAACCGCCTGTTCGAGCTTTCCAAGATGGACGGCGCCATCGTCATCGATGGCGACCTCACCCAGATCCTGCGCGCCAACTTCCACCTCAATCCCGATCCCTCGCTCGCCACGAGTGAAACGGGCATGCGTCACCGTACTGCCGCTCGCATGTCGGTGCTCACCGACGCCATCGTGATCTCGGTTTCGGCTCGTCGTGCCGTCGTCAACGTGTACGTCCACGGTAAGAGCTACGAGATCCAGCCTGTCACCACCATCATGAGCTCGGTCAACCAGCTCGTCGCCACGCTCCAGACCACCCGTCAGTCGCTCGACCGCTCCCTGCTGCGTCTGACGGCCCTCGAGCTCGATGACTACGTTACGCTCGCCGACATCACCGGCATTTTCTCGAGTTTCGAGATCATGCAGCAGGCAAAGACTGAGCTTAAGGATTGCATTGTCAAGCTGGGCAACCAGGGCAAGCTCGTGCAGATGCAGCTCGAGCAGCTCGCCGGCTCCAGCATGGATACCGAGTACGACCTGATGATTCGCGACTATGCGAGCGATTCCTCCGAGGCCAATGCCGAAAAGATCCGCGCCAATCTGAGTCGTATGACGCCCAAGGACTTGTCCGACCCGCAGCATGTGGCGGCGGTTCTGGGTTACGACGACCTGGACGAGGACTCCGTCATGACACCGCTGGGCCTGCGCACGCTTTCGCGCGTGTCCGTCGTGCGCGACGGCGTGGCCGAGAAAATCGTCGACGAGTATGGATCGCTGCAGGAGCTCATGGACGATATCAGCGAGGATCCGGAGCGCCTGGGCGACTTTGGCGTTAACAACCCTGCCATTCTTGCGGACTCCCTGTACCGCATGAAGGGCACCAAACAGGGGAACGCATAATGGCGCCCGTATGCGCCGTGGTCGTTGCCGGTGGCAGCGGCCAGCGCTTTGGAAATCCCGGCGGCAAGCAGCTCGTTAACGTGGCGGGCCGTCCGCTCATGAGCTGGTCCATCCGCGCGTTTGATCGGAGCGAAAAGGTCGGTCACATCGTGGTGGTGTGTCCTGCCAAGCGTCGTGCCGAGATGCGCCGCCTGGCAATCGACCCGTTTGACTATGACACGCCCATCAGCTTTGCCGATGCCGGCGATACCCGCCAGGATTCCACCCGAGCCGGCGTGCATGCGGTCCCGGCAGGCTTTGAATACGTCGCCATTCACGACGGCGCCCGCCCGCTCATTACCACCGAGGCCATCGACCATGCGATTGACGTGCTCGTGGGCGACCGCTCACTCGACGGCGTCGTGTGTGGACAGCCCGCAATCGACACGCTCAAGATCGTCGACGGCGATAACATCGTTGAGACGCCGCCGCGCGAACTCTATTGGGCCGCGCAAACGCCGCAGATCTTTAGCGTCGACGCCATGAGGCGCGCCCATGCCGCGGCGATTGCCGAGGGCTTTATCGGTACCGACGATTCGTCACTGGTCGAGCGCATGGGCGGCCGCGTCCGCTGCGTCCAGAGCCCGCGCGACAACCTTAAGGTGACGGTGCCCGAGGACCTGCGTCCCGTAACCGCGATTCTGCTCGGCCGCATGGCCGAGGGAGAGGACCTTCCCCATGTTCAGTAACCTGCGCATTGGACACGGCTACGATGTCCACCGTCTGGTGGAGGGACGTCGATGTATTATCGGTGGGGTCGACATTCCCTACGAGCGCGGCCTGCTGGGCCACTCGGATGCCGATGTGCTCGCGCACGCGTTGGCCGACGCCATTCTGGGCGCCTGCCGCGGGGGAGACATTGGCAAGTTGTTCCCCGACACCGATCCTGCCTATGAGGGCGCCGACTCGATGGTGCTGCTTGCCCGCGTGATGGACTATGCACGCGAGCTGGGCTTTGAGTTTGTCGATGCCGACTGCACCATTGCCTGTCAGCAGCCCAAGATCACCCCGCACCGCGATGCCATGCGCGCGAACCTGGCCCATGCCCTGGGCGTTGACGTCGAAAACGTGGGCGTCGCCGCCACCACGACCGAAAAGCTCGGTTGGGAGGGGCAGGGCGAGGGAATTGGCGCCTGGGCCGTCTGCCTGCTACAGAAAACCGCTAAGGAGTAACGAATGCGTATCTACAACAGCGCTACCCATAAAAAAGAAGAGTTCCAGCCTATCGAGTCCGGCAAGGTCCGCATGTACGTGTGCGGCCCCACGGTCTACGACAACATCCACATCGGCAACGCCCGCACGTTCATCAGCTTTGACGTGATTCGCCGTTGGCTCATCGCAAGCGGTTACGAGGTCACGTTCGCACAGAACCTCACCGATGTCGACGACAAGATCATCAAGCGCGCCAACGAGCAGGGCCGTACGGCCGCTGAGGTCGCGACGGAGTTCTCCGACAAGTTTATCGGCGTCATGCGCGCCGCTAACGTGCTCGATCCCGATGTGCGTCCCCGCGCCACCAAGGAGATCGGCCCCATGATCGCTATGATCAAGACGCTCATCGAGCAGGGCCACGCCTATGCCGCCGATAACGGCGACGTGTACTTTGCCGTGCGCAGCGATCCCAACTACGGTCAGGTCTCGGGCCGCAACATCGACGACCTTATGGTTGGCGCGCGTATCGAGGAGAACGAGGACAAGAACGACCCGCTCGACTTTGCCCTGTGGAAGGCCGCGAAGCCCGGCGAGCCCAGCTGGCCGAGCCCCTGGGGCGAGGGCCGTCCCGGTTGGCACACCGAGTGCGCCGCCATGGTGCACCGCTACCTGGGCACCCCGATCGACATTCACGGCGGTGGCTCCGACCTTGCCTTCCCGCATCATGAGAACGAGTGCGCCCAGGCCACCTGCGCCTGGCACCAGGGTTTCTCCAACACCTGGATGCACACGGGTATGCTGCTGGTCGACGGCGAGAAGATGTCCAAGTCGCTCGGAAACTTCTTTACGCTGGCCGAGGTGCTCGAGCAGCACTCTGCCGCGGCCCTGCGCTTGCTGATGCTGCAGACGAGCTATCGCTCGCCGCTCGACTTTTCTTGGGAGCGCCTGGAGGGTGCCGAGAACTCGCTCACACGTATCGCCGGTACGGTCGAGAACCTGCGTTGGGCAGCGAACCACGCGACGGCCGATGCCGATGGGGCTGCTGCCGAGGCGTTTGCTGCCAAGGCCGCCGAGACCCGTGCAGCCTTTAAGGAGTGCATGGACGACGACTTTAACACCGCCGGTGCCATGGGTGCCGTCTTTGGCTTTGTGACCGAGTGCAACCAGTACCTGGAGCAGGCGGGCGACGCTGTCGACAAGGCCGCTGCCCTTGCCGCCGCCGATACGCTGGCAGAGTTGCTCAATACGTTTGGCGTCGAGCTTCCCGAGCCCAAGGTCGAGCTGCCGCTGGGCCTGCTGGGCGTTGCCGCCGGTCTGGTCGCCTACACGGGCGACGACGTGGACGAGGCCGCTGCTAAGATTCTCGAGGCTCGCGCCGAGGCCCGTGCCGCCAAGAACTGGGATCTGGCCGATGCCATCCGCGATCAGCTCAAGGACCTGGGCCTCACCATTGAAGATACGGCCGCGGGTACTCGTATTAAGACTCTCTAGTATTTGTCGACCGTTCGAGGTGTGGCAGATTGCCTTGAAAGAGGAAGGCATAGACCTGGTGGTCATGCCCGACGATTGAAAGGCAAGGTGCCGTGGCTCGGACGGTCGATTCTTATTCGTTTTCTATTTAAGGAGGCCGTCTTATGGCCGACAATCACAAGCGTGCTCCGCGTGGTGGCAAGCAGACCGCCTCTGGCTCGCGTCCGATTCGCCGCAATGATCGCGCTGCCGCTCCCAAGGGCCAGCGCGATCGCACTCAGGCCGCACGTCCGCAGCGCGACCGCAGCCGCGACAACGTTCAGGTTCCCAAGGGCGAGTTTATCGAAGGTCGCCGTGCTGCCGCCGAGGCGCTGCGCACCGGTTTTCCCATCAAGTGCGCGCTCATCGCCGAGAGCGGGGAGCGCGATGCCGCCCTGTCGCGTCTGGTCGATGACCTCAACGCCGCGGGTGTCCGCATTAAGTACGTGCCGCGCGCACAGCTCGATGCGCTTTCGAGCCATGGCGCTCACCAGGGCATCGCGCTCGAGGTGGGCAACTTCCCCTATGCCGATGTCGCCGATATCCTCGACCGCGCGGGTGACGGACCGGCGCTCGTCGTCGTACTCGACCACGTGACCGACGACGGCAACTTTGGCGCCATCGTGCGCTCCGCCGAGGTCGTGGGCGCCGCGGGCGTCATCATCGCCAACAAGCGTGCCGCCGGCGTGACTGTGGGCAGCTACAAGACTTCAGCCGGTGCCGTCATGCACCTGCCCATCGCGCAGGTGCCCAACATCGCCCGTGCGCTCGACGATCTTAAGGCTGCTGGCTTTTGGGTGGGCGGCGCCTCCGAGCACGCCGAAGGCGGTTGCTGGGATGCTCCCTTCGAGGGCCGCGTGGCACTCGTCATGGGTTCCGAGGGCGACGGTATCTCGCGCCTGGTGCTCGAGAAATGTGACTTTTTGACCAAGCTTCCCCAGCGCGGCATGACCGAGAGCCTCAACGTTGCCCAGGCGACCACGGCGCTGTGCTTTGAGTGGCTGCGCCGCAACGCCGGCGAGCTCATGGGGGAGGAGTAGCGCATGTCCAAGAAGAACCGTGCCAAGTCCAAGGCCAAGCGCTTTGGCGAAGGCTCGGCCAAGCCGATTGTTTCGGCCGCGACCTATGGTGTGGGCGGCAATGCGTTTGCGCAGGCCATCGCCGATCCGGTCTCGACGGTGCATTCCAATAAGCCCGAGCTGCTGGTGGTCGACGGCTACAACGTGATCCACTGCACGCCGCGCTACGAAAAGCTCGTCTACGACCATTCCGACGATCCGTATTCCAGCGACGTCCACGATATGGCGCGCACCGCACTCATCAACGACGTGGCGGCGTTTGCCCAGGGCCGCTACGAGGCCGTGATCGTGTTTGACGGCGCGGGCAATATCTCCAGTGAGCGTCCCAACCTGCCGGCCCGCGGCGTGCGCATCGAGTTTTCGCCGACGGGCGTCTCTGCCGATACCGTGGTACAGAAGCTCTGCATCGAGGCACGCGAGGAAGGCCGCGCATGCTCCGTGGTGTCGAGTGACGGCACGATCCAGGCTGTCGTCATGGGCAAGGGCGTTACGCGCATCTCGAGCCGTATGCTGGTGGACGAGATCAAACAGATCGATAACGACGTTCACGAGGCAGAGGAAGCTCCGCAGATCAAGATGACTCTGGGCAGCCGCCTGAGTCCCGATGCCCTGGCCAAGCTCAAGGCCCTGCGCGGACGGTAGGGGATTATCCATAGAGACCCGTTTCCCAATTGGCCGGCCCGTTGATTTGTAATCAATGGACTGTGGGTTGCCGTCGCCAAAACGAATAGTTTTTGGTTTTGGCGAACGGATAAAACTATTCGTTCTGGCGAATAGTTTTGAGATGTGGTCGGGTGAAGGGCCTGTTGCGCCTCGTCCGCAATTCCTTTATTCTTAACTGGCTTCGCGCGAAAGCGCCAAGTGTGCCAGTGTGGCGCAACGGTAGCGCAACTGATTTGTAATCAGTGGGTTGCAGGTTCGATTCCTGTCACTGGCTCCATGAAAGAAAAAGCAGGTCAGAGGGTATTTTCCTCTGGCCTGCTTTCTTTTATATCGCCGCCGTGTGCAATGGGCTGTGCAACGATGTGTGCAATAAAACGGGTTTTGGATCCTATGTCGAATTATTAAAATTCATAGTTTCGCCATTATTATTGGTCGAGCCCGTCCATTTTCCGGGCGACTTTATCCATCTGATCGTTGCTGATCTTTTTATCATTTTTGCGTCGAATACGCTGTTCGTGCGCTTTGCAGCAATAGCCATTTTTGTCACGAGCGTTGTTTCGCTCTTTGAACCGGTCTTCGTTCGCGTCTTCTTGCTTGACGTAGGCCCTCATTTTCTGCTGGCGGATTTTGTACGGTCGCCCGCATTCTCGGCAAGTGTTCCAGGAGAAATGGCTTTCAAGGGTTTCTAGTAGTTGTATCGCCCAAGCTCTTGTTAGGCTTCCGTAAATCGGGTTTTGGCCGTTTAAATTCCGGTTGACCATTCGACGTAAAGTTTGCTCTTGAATGAAGGTATGGGGTTCTGGCTGAGGGTTAATAGCGAGGTCGATGAATGTTGCCAGGGCAACTTCTATTGTCTTGAATTGATTGCTCACCCATATCTTGGTTCCTTCGTCCATTTCAAATGTTCCGGGTTTGGCTACTGCTAACTGGGACTTAGACGCGTCGAACATCTGGAGCGCCATACGTAGCTGCGAAAATCTGTTTTCAATAATCTCCTTGTTTTGGGAGATGCATACTTGATGCAGAACATAGTCGTATGCACGGTCACCGTAAGCTGCTTTGCCTGTGAATAGAAGCGTAGCTAATTGCATGAATGCCATCGTTGTAACGAGATCGTCCAACAGTATGACCTGTTCCTTCTTGTATCTAATATCTTCGATTAAGTTTGCGACTTCTGTTCCCTGAGAGCGCCCCTTATCTTTGAAGTTATTAAACAAGGCGCACTCGGGGTTTAGGCTGATTTCAGAACACCTTTCTGATGCATTCAATGCGTCGTACCAAATATCTAGACCATCTTGCTCCGGTTTATCGGAGAAGACGTCATTTGAAGTAAAACGCTTTTCAACACGCTCTGATTGCCCCGCGTATGGGGTGACGGGAAGTCCATACCGCTCGACAAATTGAATGATTTTCTTTGGATCTGTCAGATCTACGTCTAAAAGGGTCCCGGTGGAGAAGCCCGAGGGGATGCCGTAGGCCGTCGAATGGGGTTTACAGATAAGCGCGGGGCGTTCCATTCCAAAAATATCTAAATTTTTCTCTCGACATGAGGGCAACATCCACGGTTTGATTTCGGCTGCTATAGGTGCCGGTACTTCGATTGCGGGGTGACTCATAGCTCTCTCCTTAGCGCTGTCAACCGAATTTCACGTTCCATTCGTATCGTATATACGACATCATCCGTTGTAAAGCGTAGTGTGTGAATTGCATTCGAACTAAACGAAAGGAGTCTAAATGAACGGTATGGATTCGCAGAAACGAGACGCGATCGCGCGTAAAGCGTGGTGCCAGGCAATCGTCAAGCTGCCATCCGCATACGTCACCTCGCGAGATATCGCCAAGTTGCTGAATGTCTGTAAGACCAAATCTATACAGATTCTTAAGGCGGCCGGCGGCGTGAAGATTGCCGGCGTCTGGCGCGTGGACAAGGCCGATCTGATCTTATACCTGGCCTCTATGGAAGAAGGCAACGATGTGTTCTAAGACAATCGCCGAGGCCTTGGCAGATGCGTTGCCCGTCGACGGTACGCGCGGTTGCGCTGCGCACGCCGTCGGCGTGTGCCGTGCAACCGAGCGTACCGTCGACCGTGGCAACACTGCAACAACTTCAAGCGAGGAGGACCGGATGGACGTGACGAACATTATGGATGTTGATCCATCCTCCGCTCCCATCCTCGATATCAAGACGGTCATTAGTACTGGGGAGTACAAGCGACTGGCGGGAAAACACGACATCTAAGTTAGATATCTGAGGTGGGATGCTTTGACGTTGCGCTGGTCGACCATTGCATACCTTAATGTGGTATCTATTTTTATGGCCAAGGAGCACCTGGACTTGTTCGATGGGCATGCCTTTGTCGATTGCCTTTGTGGCAAGCGTTCTTCTGAACTTATGAGAGTGGACCCTTCCTAAATCAAGCTCGCGCTCCAGTTTCTAAGCAACGCCTCGACGCCGCCAATTTACAGTCTCTCGTGCGGCTCCTTGCTCGACACGAAGAGGGCTTCCGGGCTGCCCATTCGGGTAGACAGGTAATTCTAAATATGGACTTTAGTCTTTGCATCAAAATAGACGATGCGGTTCTTATTGCCCTTTCCGTGTATGATGCACTCCCGATTGATGGTGTCGATGGAGTTCCTGTCCAACGAGACGAGTTCGCCTACGCGCATGCCGGTAGAGCGCAACAGGTCGATCAGGGCAAGGTTTCAGGGCAACCCGCAGTTATCGCAAAGAATCTCGCGACTTTGTCGCCATACGTTTCCCTTATGAGTTGCGGAGCCTTGACTCTTTTAATGCGTTTGACCGGGCTTTTGATGATATGGTCTTCGTCTTCGAGCCATGAGTAGAAGCTTGAGATGATTCTTCGGACGTTATCAACGGTGACGTGAGTGACGCCGGCTTTTTGCTGATAGTTGGAAAGATAGGACCTAATTTCTTCGCTTTCCAAGTCGCAAACTGGCGCATCGAAAGATTCAAGCTATTTTGATGGTGGCTTCGTAGTAGCAGATGGTTCTATCCGAGCAGCCTTCGAGGCGTTTTGCAGACATAAATAGATCTAGGAATGATTCGCTTTCAAACTCGCAGCCGTCTTCAGCTAGCTGGCTTTCATCGAAAGGGCAGTGCGATATAACTTTTTCGAGTTGGCGGCTCTGCCGTGTGGTCAGGTAGGGGAGCATGAAGCGGGTAATTTCTCTGGCTGTTTTCGCGAGATCCATAGAGAGGTCCTCCCTCGCACGGTGTGTGATGCTATTTTCCTTTGTTCACTCGTGCGTTACGGAGGGAATGCCGGGTGGCACCTCCGCTACGCCGCGTCAAGGGGGCCCATGAGACCCCGCACAAACCTCCGCTCCGCTCCGGTTGGTGGAGGTCGTCATGGACCTCCCTTGACCCGCCTTCGCTCCGGTGCGGCTTTGTCCGCAGGGGCGAGATACTAAGGGCCATGTGCCCGGAACGGAGGAAGACATGTGAGAACAGATGATGAGGGAGATTGCGGAGGGGCTGCCGTCCGCATAGGGTTCGGCGACGTGGAGAGCATCGACTGCGAGGGCGGCCGGGCCGTGTATATCACCGGAGGGGAGTGGGCTTCACCAAAAGAGTGTGGGCGTATCAATGGCACGTACACACCGGTTTTTTGGGACGCCTCGCATCATCCTCGCACCCTTGCGTTCCAAGGGGCTGCTGCCCCTTGGAACCTTGCCTGAGACGGCTCGGGGGCGACGGGTTTTGAGATTTATGCGCTTGCCGCCGCCGGATTTCAGTCTGGCATATAAGCGCTCTGACTCGGAATTCGGTGGCGGACGCTACTTCGTAGCACCGCAGGAAGAGCACTTGTACCCGGTGGTCACGGTCTCGTCCCATGCTGCGCTCACCTGCACCTGTTCATCATATGCATCGGCCACCTTTACCTGCTCGTCGTAAGCAGCCTGCACAGTGCGAGACTCTTCGTGGCAAGAACCGCAGTTGCCACCGTTAAGCAGCGAGTTCTTAAAATGAGCCGCTTCGTTCCCAGTGATATCCGCGCCACAGTTGTTACAAATGCTGACATACTTTACAACTGCGTCGTGGTGGACGGTCTTGTATTGTGCGTCATGGTGAACAGTCTTGTATTGTGCGTCATGGTGGACGGTCTTTGTCTGGGCTACCCAGTTATGCTGATGCGCAGGGGTGTCATCCTTCTTTGACGAACCTCCCGAGTTGGAACCGGAGCTAGAGTTGTTGCTGTTGCTGTTACCACCACTCGGCTTACTGTCGGTCTTCCCGTCATCCCTCTTGCCGTTAGAGGTCTCCGGTGTCTTCGCATCGGACTTGTCCTCCTTGGCGGTCTCCTCGGCCTTCCCGGTCTCCTTCTCGACGGCATCCGTATCGGCGTTCGGATTGCTGCTGATATTGGTCTGGAATATGTTGACCACCTTCACGCCGCGCTCTCCGGTCAGGGTGGAATCGCCCTTCTTCACGGCTGCTGCAACGTCCTTGGCGATGGCGGTCAGGTCATCCTTCGTCACCTTGCCCGCATCCACCTTTTCGAGCGTGATGACGGTACCGTTCGTTTTCTTGTCATCTTTCCCGGCCTTGACCTTACTGGACGCTGCCTTATAGGTAGAGCCGTCCGCGTTCACCGGTGGGATGAGGGTGACGCTGTAGGTACCGGACTCGCCGACCTCTACGGTCACCTGCTTGTTCGCGGCGATGGCGGTGTAGAAGTCTACTTCCCCGTCCGCATCCTCTATATGGGCGATAATGGGCGTGGAAGTGTCCGCATCCCAGCCGTCAGCCTTTACCTCAAGGGTAAGTACCATGTCCTGCTTCTCATCGTCCTTTGACTGGGACACCGCAGGAGTGTTCGACCCTACTCCCCATCCGGCATGTGCAAGCGCATAGCCGCCGCCACCGATGAGGAGCGCGGCGCAGACAAGCCCGGCACCAGCCGCGCAGACCTGCTTGCGGGAGAACTCGCGTCCGAAGAGCATAAGCGGTTTCCTTTCTTCTTTTCCTCTGCACCCCCGCTATGCGTTCGCGTCAAGCTGACGCTTGAGATTCGATACCTTCAACCACTGGAGAAGGAAGGCAAAGGGCGCAAATGCAGCCGGGATGGAAAGAAAAAGCGTCGCTATGAGGAGCAGTCCGAGAGCGTTGCCCCAAACGAACAGCCTTGAGCGCTTGATTGCACGCCATGCGGCGATGTAGCCAGCAGGTACCGTGCCGACATAGAACCCGGTAAAGGCTGTTGCAGCCAGCAGGACGGGAACGAGTGCAACGATTCCAATTGCACCCGTCTGAGTTATCAGGGCAGGGGAATTAACGAGAAGCAAAAGGAAAACAACTACCGCCGTTATCGCCCCGACGATATAGAGGAACTTCTTCATCAAATCGAAGACTCGTTTTTCCTCATCATATTCGGCGCGAATCGCCATAGCGTTGTCTTGGTATATCGGGTGTTGATAGGTTCGCATGGTATGACCTTCTTTCTAATGTTCTGTATGCAAGTTCTTTAGAAGTTGCAGTTGCCTGTCCGGGCGGAGTCCTCGACCAAAGGGTTTTGCGATATATGCATAGGCGCTGGGGAAGTCCAATGAGAGCATATCGTCCGTCACTTTCGGAATCTCCGTATCCACCATGGTTCCTTTCTGGTTGCAATGCCCCAATATTTGCATTGTATTTCAAATTGTCACTTATATAGGTGTGACTTATATAGGGTTGGCCTGAATCATTGACACCGGTGGATAGGAGGTGCCGATGACTGAGCTTGACCCCAAGATGCGCGTGGGGCTTCGCATTAAGGAGCTGAGGGGCGAGCTCGGCATGAGCCAAGAGGCCTTCGCATACTCCATCGAGATGTCTCGCACCTATTTCGCCGAAGTCGAGACAGGCAAGCGAAACGTGTCTATCGAGAATATCGAGCGCATCGCAGGCGGGCTTGGCGTCTCTCTGAGAGGGTTTTTCGATTCAGATCTGTTCGATGGTTAGTTCGGCTGCCGGCTTCTGACGTCATTTAAAAGTGCCCCGGTGGTAATCGCCGGGGTACTTTTCTAAAGAGGGGATTCGGCGGCGGCCGCTTCAGCGCGGATGCGCTGTTCGGCCTCTTCGAGGTCCCTGATAATCCTTCTCAGCGCCATGCAGCAAAAGAGCATCGACTCATGAAGGCAGGCGAGCTCGTAGACGATATTCTCGAGTTCCATATGGCTCCTATCGAAAAGTGAATAGCGTCTCTAATGGTTCCGATGCTGGACGTGGGCTGCCGGCGTCCGCCGCGAATCGGCCTCGGCTCCGCGGCCGGGTGGCACCTCCGCTACGCCGCGTCAAGGGGGCCCATGAGACCCCGCACAAACCTCCGCTCCGCTCCGGTTGGTGGAGGCCGTCATGGACCTCCCTTGACCCGTCTTCGCTCCGGTGCGGCTTTGCAGGGAGCAAAGCCGACGACGACGCGCGGCGTCGCCATTCGGCTTTGCCCGCAGGGGCGAGATGTTGAGGGCAGGGTGCCCGGAACGGAGGAAGACATGCAGCAGCTGATGACGAGGGAAATCGCCAAGACGGTGCCGAGGCTCTACGAGCAGGACGGGGCGGAGGACCCCACGGTCTACGCCCACTACTTCTCGTGCGTGAACGGATGGGACTGGTGGCTGCTCGAGTTCGACGGCACGGACGAGGCGTTCGGCCTCGTCGAGGGCTACGACGACGAGCTCGGCTACTTCAGCATCAAGGAGATGGCCGAGCTGAACCGCCAGATGGGGTTCGCCGCCGTCGAGCGAGACGAGCACTTCTCCCCGAGGCCGCTCAGCGCCGTCAGGAGGAGGTAGACACATGGTCACGGTCGAGTTCGACTCCATGGGCGAGGCGGTCCGCCTCGCCCTCGTGGCCGGGGAGTACGCGGGCGGCGGCCTGGCCGTCCTTCTCCTCGACGCCACGGACCCGCGCTCCGATGGCTACATGGCCGGGTGGGGCGTGCTCACGGCGAGCGTGCCGTCGGCGGCCGAGTGGTGCCGCGGGCGCGGCAACGTCGCCATCGACGCCGACGCGCCCGCGGCGTTCCTCGAGGCGCTCGAGGCCGCCGGCTTGCTCCGCATGGCCGGCCGCTCGGCGGCGTCCGGGATGGCCCGCTACCCGCTGGCCACGGTTGCCGACCACGCCCTCGACAGCATGGGCGGCCTAACCGAGACCTTGGAGGAGGCCCTCGGCTCGACGGTCGTCGTCGAGTACGAGTCGGGAGGCGACGGCGGCGCGTTCGAGGTGGGGACCGCGCCGGCGGGCTCGACCGAGCTCGAGCGCCTCATCGCCGCCGCGAGGTCCGAGGCCGATGCGTCGGCAGCCGCCGGCGGATGGGCGGCCGTCCGGGTCGGTTTCGGGGATGCCGAGACCATCGACTGCGAGACGGGGCGGACGGTCTACGTCGCGGGGTGAAATGGGAGGAGGGCGCGGGCGCGGTCCAGATGGGCCGCGCTTTTCCTTTCCCGGGGATGCGGAACTCCCACCGTCCAAGTGCCTTGGACGGTGGGAGCTGGATACGACGATATACTGCGCGTGCAACGGGGACACGCGCCTCCTTTTCGGTTGACTCCACCAGTTCGTACAGAGACTTTTCGATTTCCCGCTTTGATTTGGAGGTCTGTAATTCCATATTTCTGGAATGCGGCACGAGGCTGAGCTTCGAAATCGCGTCTTGCGTCGGTAGATTGTTCCGCGTCCGCGACCAGTTTTTCAAGGGTGCTAAGCTGGGACTGTATTGAGAGTTCGTTTAGGTGGTTCACATTGTCCATAGCGGTGACCACCAATGTTGAATAGCTGTCTTGAAAGACTGTGTATTTATACTTGATTTAAGGCGGAGTGGAATGTGAGCGCGCAAGGAGATGCGGAATCGATGAGAGTCTCAAAAAAAATTACTGCAGTGTTATCATCTTCCATCCTATCTATTCTTCCATTTCTGATTCTATGGGCGGCTTGGTCAGCCCTCCCTGATACAATTCCCGCTCATTGGAGTGGGGGTGTGGTTGATCGATGGGGTAATAAGCTTGAATTGCTGGTTGTTCCGCTGTTTTCTCTGATTGGTTCTATTGCAATTTCTGTGTACCTTATTGTTTCCACGCGGCGAAGAGAGTTCGCGGATTTCTCTGTTCGAATGCGACGGGACTTTGTTGCGTGCTATATTTCCAGTCTTCTTTTATCGACAACCTGCTCAGTGATAATTGCCGTTTGGGTTCAGTTGATTCTTACGCAAAGCAATGCGGTTGATGGGGGGCTTGGACTATCGATCCTGTATTCCCTTCCCGGGCTATATGTGATCTTGTGCGCTTTGCCGCCTTTTTATGCGAGCGGCGAGAGCAAAAAGGCAGAGCGCCTGATAACAGTTCTTATTGGCGGCGCGGAGATTGTTCTTTGTGGAATAGTGCTTGAAGGTTCGGCTGCCTCTTATGCGATGATTGGACTGATGATTCTGTTCTGTGCGTTTGAGATTGTGTCACAGGTAAGGGATAGCCGGTCCTTATGAGCAGGATAAGGGCGCACTACGGGCGCCCGGGATTTTGCGGCGCAACTCGGCGTGCCGAGTTCGTTTCCGCTGGTAGCGTGGAAAGATAAACCGAAAGACCGCCACGGCCCGCCGTCATACGCGCCTCGCGCGCCGTATGACGGCGGGCCGTTTTCGCAGGCAGGGCCGTATGACGCATCAGAACCCGTCGGGCGCGGCGGATACCTTGCGCTTCCTGCCGCCGGACGGCGACCCCTTGGGCTTTTTCGGCTTCTCCGGGATGCGCCACACCGGTGCCGGGGAGGTGTTCCGGACCTCCCCCTCGAGCGCCCGCGCGAGCAGCGCGCCCTCGGCCTCCGGCGACGTCATGCCGAGCAGCGGTCCCAGGAACGTCTCGGTGATGTCGCGGCTGGCGAGTGCCATCGGGCCCTCCGCGTCGATCACGAGCGCGCCGTTCTCGCGCGCGCTCCAGGCCATGAGCTCCGACGGGGTGATCAGCGGGCGGCGCGCCACGGAGAACGACTTGCCGGACGAGGAGCTCTGCGTCCCCTTGGTGGAGCTCTGCCCGGTCGTCTTGACGCTGTAGTCGCCGAGACGCTTGCTGATCTCCTCCGCCTCGCCGACGGACTCTACCGAGAGGACGACCTGGGTGCCGAGCAGCGCCAGCAGCGCGTCCGACTCCGCCCTGGAGTAACCGCATCGCGCCTCGAGCAGATGGGTGTTCTGGAGCACGAAGACGACGTGCAGCCCGATGCTGCGGACCTCCGCGAGGTCGCCCAGCAGGCGCGGGATCTTGGGGATGCCCGAGCCCTCGTCGATGGCGAGCAGGGTCTCCGCCGGCAGCCTGCCGCCTGACAGGCGCGCGGTCTCGCGCAGCGCCGACAGCGCCTGCGAGAATATGCACGAGACGAGTGCGCCGCGGTCGCCGCGGTCCGTCGCGCTGGCGATGTAGAGGATGGTGGGCTTGCGTCCGACCGATGCGAGGTCGACCTCGCCGTCCCAGAGCATGCGGCTGACGTCGTCGTCGCAGAAGGACATGAGGTAGTTGCGCGCGGTGGAGACGAGGGCCTCCCCTCCGCCGCCGTTCGACGAGGCGACGAGGAGGAACTGGCGCGCCGGGTTTCCCGTCGGCAGGTCCGCGGCGAGCTCCTCCAGCGACTTTACCGAGCTCTTCCCGTCGCGGGGCTCCAGGAGCGCGAGCACGGTCGATAGGTTCCGGGCGCTGTCAGGGATCCGCCCGTCCGCTATCGCGAGCAGGCAGAGGCCGGTCAGCAGGTTGCGGCTGGCGTCCGTGAAGAACCTCTGGCCGGAGGAGAAGGCGTCGGGCACGATGGCCGCCGACAGCTCGCGGAGCTCGGCCACGGCACCTGCGACGCCCTCGGTCCCGAGTGCCGCGATGGCGCGGTCGAGGGGGTTGAACCTCGCCGACTTGACGGGCTCGTCGAGCCGGATGGCGGCGACCTCCATCCCGGCCCTCCTGGCGAGCGGCTCGGTCCATGCGCGGATCTCGGACTTCGGGTCGTGGACGATGACGGACGTCGGGACCCCGTGGGCGTTGCGGTCGATCGCCGCGGCTATCGATGGTGCCAGAGCGCGCCTGGTCTTGCCGGCGTTGCTGCCCGCACGTATCAGGCTGTGGACGGCGGGGACCGTCGCCAGGCCGTCACCGACGGAGCCCGCCACGATCACTCCCTTTGCGGCCTCGCGGCCGTCCCATACGGAGCACCTCCTCGCGACCCTGGAGGGCCTCGATTCGAGCCAGGCGTCCCCGTGCGTGCGCGTGGGCGCGCGGTCGCCGGCGAACGTCCCGTCGTGGAGTCTCGCCCATGAACGGCCCCACGAAATGAGGCCGAGAACGAGGATGGAGGCCGCGACGAGCGCGAGTGCCGCGAGCAGCTCGCCTGCCTCGCCCGACGCCGCCGCGTCGGCGGCCGCCTCGAGGGGGCCGCGGAAGACGTAGGCGGGCTCGGGGCCCGGGTCGGCCGTGGGCAGTCGCAGCAGGACGGAGAGGCCCGAGATGAGGGATGCGGTCCACCATCTGGCGTAGTCCCAGGCGCTGGCGCTCGCGACGCAGGCTATGACGGCGGCGACGCCGTGGCCCGCGAGCGTGCGGACGAGCTCCCTTCTCATGTCGTGGTTGAAGGATTTCGGTTTCATCTCGTGATCGTCCTCTCTATCCTGTTCGCTATCTTCAGCGCGGGGACGCTCGACGGCCCGGTGCCGCCGGAGGCGAGGACCCTCAGGGTCGCGGCGATGAGTTTCAGCGCCCTCTCGCCGGCCTCGTCTCCCATGTCGCGTCCTCTGTTGTCCCGTGTGGCTTCCCTGGCGACCAGGGTCGCCATCGCGGCGGCGCGCCCTAGGGCGGTGCCTGCCGACGGGGCGCGCCTGAATGCCCGGTCCGCCGTGGGACACCCCCTGAGGTCTGCCGGCTCGAGGGTCCGGCCGCGTGCGGCCTTTCGCGTGATCCTTTCGAGGCGCGTCTTCGGGATGCAGGCCCGGGCCTCGGTGGCGAGTCCGGCTTCCCGCCGCCTCTCCGTCGCGGGGCCGGTTTGGGGCGCGGCGCGTCGTGTCGGCACCTCCTCGCGAGCCGGCGTTCTGTCCGGGACCATGACCCGCAGCGCTGCGTTCTCGCACCGGAGGCCGAGGTCGGTGGCCGCCTTGTGGACGTAGGTGTCCCGCACCTCCCCGGTCAGGCACTTGAGACAGGCGCACCTCTCGACCGCCTTCCTGTGGCGGTCCAGCGCGCCGGCGAGCTCGGGGGAGTCGGATGCCGCCCGGTCGAGGGCCTCCCTCAGCGCGGCGGAGGCCTCCGGGTGGAAACGCCTGAGGTGGGCGGCCTCGATCCTTCCGTCCGGCGGCAGCTCGATATCGAAGCGGTTCCGGTCGATGCGGGCGACGGCGTCCAGCGCGGCCTCCCTCGCGAGGTCGCGCTCGATGTGCGCTTCCCGCAGCAGCGGTGCCATGGCCTTCGAGGAGATCTCGAGCCTGGCCGCCTCCATCTTCCCCTTTGGCAGCAGGGAGTCCCAGTCGCCCGAGCGGTCGACCGTGAGGATGTGGACGTGGTGGCTCGTGCCGTTGATGTGCATCGCCGCGTAGAACTCCACGCGGCTCTCGGGCACGCCGGTCATCTCGGAGAAGAGCCTCGGCCACTCGGAGCGCACCAGGGCCTGCCACGCATCCAGGCGGTCGAGGCCGGCACCAGGGGCGATGTCGTTCGGGACCGTGACGACGGTAGTCAGGACCGCGCCGCCGTTTTCCGCGATGGCGCGCCTCGCCTCGGCGACGGCGACCGGGCCGCCCACGCCCCAGAGGCCGCCGGTCGAGCCGGTCCTGTTCGCGGCGTAGGCGGCCAGGCCGTCCACGCCGAGCCTCCTGCCGTCGGCCTCGCTGACCTCGATGATGACGCCGCGGCGGGTGCCGGCGTATGCCGCCAGGCCCGCGGCGGACGCCCCCGCGCGGACGACGGAGTGGTTGACGATGACGGGCGGGCTAGCCATCGGCGCGCTCGCGCGCGTGGAGCTTCACCTCGTCGATGCGGCCGAGGCCGGCGCGGCTGAGCTCGCCGGCCTGCGCGAGGTAGTTCTTCCAGATGTCCGCGACGGGGACGTCGTCGAGCGAGGCGTAGGAGGCCTTGAGGACGTCGGCCGACATGAGGCCGGCCATGATGGCGGCGGTCATGGGGCGCGAGAGGACCGCGGCGATGCGGTCCTCGGTGGCGTCGAGCTTGCGCTCGATGTCGAGTGCGGCGATGTCCATGCGCGCGTCGACGACGCCGCGGATGAGGCCCGCGACCTCGTTGCCGTAGAGGTCGAGCCCCTCCGCGGCGAGCGCCGAGCGCAGGAGAGAGCGGATCTCGTCGCTGACGTTGGAGTTGTCGAGCTCAGTCCGCGTCTTGAGGGCGGTGTAGAGCTTGTGGTCGATTTTTACGCTGATGGTTTTGGTTTCGTCCATAGGGTCTCCTCATAAAAACAGGGGGCCGTTTGGCCCCCTGTGGTGTCTATTCGTCTTCCGTGTGTGTAATCGGATAGCCTTTTGGCGCTTTAGCCTCCGGCAAGGGCGTATATGCGATGAGCTCGTTTTTCATTCGGACGGCATCGAAATCAATCAACTCTGCAATTAGTTCAATGGGTCCGGCGCTGGATTTGTTAATGCCCATGTTTGCTCCGAGCTCAGTTGGTCTTAGCCGGCGCTCGCCACATTCAGTTGACGCCGATGTAGCTAAGAACGCTGTCGCGATTGATGCGCCACAGCTTCCCGCACTTCACGGCTTTGAACGTTCCGTTCTGGCAGAGCCTGTAGACGGAGCGGTCGCTGATACCGAGCAGGTGGGCGACAGGCATCGGATCAACGATGTCTGGCATCGTGCGAAAAGCATCAAGAGTGATGCGTCTGCTCTCAACTTCCATTTCGACCTCCTTTCTGTCTGCTGCCGTCTCTTTGAGATCTAGTCTGGAGCGTCTTGGGCGACGGATTCAAAAACGCGGTCATGGCGGACGATACGGACCCGATGGACTGAAATGACTTACTACGGGAAGGTATAGGAAAGGCCGCGATGCAGTATCGCGGCCTTCGATTAGGTCCTATCCAGCTTTTGGATACAATGAAGCGCTCTTATAAAGGCGTCCTAGGGCGTTCATTGCCGATGCAGTTGCCTTCGGGTCGGCGCTGGCGTATCTATCTAGGGTCATGGAGGCTTTGGAGTGACCCATCAGACTTGCGAGCGTTCTTGGGTCTACGCCGTTGGCGACAGCGTATGTTGCGAAGCTGTGTCTTAGGTTATGGAAGGTCACCGTGTTTCTATTTAATACTCCATGAAGGTTTAGCGCCTTGGAGAGCGCACGCCAGGCGTCATTGACCCTGGGCGGCTTGAGGAACGAGCCGTCGGGAAAGCCCAGCACGAACATCTCCCCGCTGAATTCAGTCCCAAGCCTGGTGCATTCTTCTTCCGTGTTTCGCTTGCGCGCGGCTAGATCGTGCATGAGGTCCTCCGGGCAATTCGGAATTGTCCGTCTACTGCTGACGCTTTTGGGACCTTTGATGTAGAACTCGGTGTCGGTGTGCCCGATTGCGGCTTCCACGCGAATCGAGGAATGGGAAAAGTCGACACATTTCCACTTCAGGGCGCAAAGTTCACCTCGGCGGAGTCCTGTATACAGGGCGATTTTCGCGGCTAGAATTGCCGGGACATCTATGGATGCGTTGAGGGTGTTTATGACGCGCACCCTTTCCCTTCCGGTAAGTGAATTCGGTCGTCCGTAGTCGGCATCCTCGTTCTTGGGAACCTTGGCCCATGCGGCAACATTTTCCGAAACTAGCTTTTTCCTTAGCCCGTATTTCAATGAGCCCCTCAACAGCCTAAGGGAATTGCATGCAGTTGACCTCGCGTGCTTCTTCGCCATTACGCTGACCCATTCCTGAACGTCTTCTTCAGTCAGGTCCTCTAGGGGGATGCTGCCAATATAAGGTTCGATGTTTCGGCGGAGCATGCCTGAATAGCCGGTTGCGGTTGAACGCGCGATGTCGGCGCACTCCATTGTTATATAGCTAGACACTAGTTCGGCGACTGAAATCGAGCTCGTTGGTTTCATTGCCTCGGCTTCCGCTTCTGCATTCAGGTGAGCGCGGATGGCCTCGGCTTCCACCATTGCAGCATCACGATGTTTATGGCTTCGACCTTTATCGCGGCCTCGATGCTCAAGAAGTTGGGTCTTCTTGCGCCAGGCTCCATCCTCGAAGTAGGGGAACTGCGCGCGCCAGCGGTCGCTCATGTACTTATATATAGATGAGGTAGCGTATTTCTCTTCCATTGTTCCTCCGTGTGCAATCACGTGTGCAATGACTGTGCAATTTGACTGTTTCGGAGACGTCTCAAGTGAGACTATAGGCGGAAAATGAAAGAAAAACGCGAGGTCACGGTCGGCATAGTCGCAGATGAACGCTAATAAACGATAAGGAAACCGATGTAATCAGTGGGTTGCAGGTTCGATTCCTGTCACTGGCTCCATGAAAGTTTCGGGCTCTGTTCCTTGTGGGACAGGGCCCGTTTCTATTTATGTCGGTAAGTCAGCGGGTTTGGCGCCCATCCCGTTTTTTGGTTTGTCTCGTCCTCTAGTTTGTCTAAATCTGTAACACCAAGACCGATATTCGGCATCTAACTGTTACAGATTGAGATGAAATTTAGGGTGTTTTAGGAATATCTCGATCTGTAACATGTAGAAGCGGAATAGGCTTCTTGCTGTTATAGATCGAGACAAGGGCGGGTGCGGACCTGGATGTCCTGCTCGAGCGTGGATTTCTGGACACGCGAGCGAAGAAAATCTCCCGACCGGAGAACGAGCGTGGATAATTAACTTGAATAGGGAGCTAAGGTAAACACCGATTGTCTATCGACGGCTTTAGAAACAACGACCCCGATTTCATTGTGGAATCGGGGTCGTTTGTGCCTCAGGAATCCGAATGGATTAATCGAGCTCCTAAGGAACTTCTTGGGTTCTTGCTAATGATCTGCCGAGGATGTCCCCAATGCAAACAGCGGGCATCTACTCAATATAGCTGGGGTTCTTCTTGATGATCACGCGTGCAGCGATGAAGGAGACGACGATGGCGATGATGGCGACAACGCATGCCAGCACGAAGTTGCCCATGGACCCATCGGGAGCGATAAAGATGAGTGCCGAAAGAAGGCCGGGGCATGCTCCCGCAACATACTCTTTCAGAACAAAGATGCCTGCAGGGAGTCCAGCGCAGAGCGCGCCGATTGCCGTGCCGACAAGCAGGCGGGGACGCTCGATGAGGCAACCGTAGAACGCGGGCTCGGTTACGCCACAGAGTGCGGTGACGGCAACCGTGGTGACCATACCTCTCTTCTCTTTGTTTCCCTTCATGGCTGTTGCCAGGGCGAGGCTCGTGCCGCCAATGCAGAGGTTCGAGATGAATCCAAAGATAATGGGTGCCCAACCGAGTTGCGCCAGGCTCGTAACTTCGATTGCGATGTAAGCCTTATCGAGACCGAGCATGACGAAATAGGGGTTAAGGGCTGCCAGGATCGGAGTAGCGATAAATGCCACATTGTCCATAAGCCACGTGACGGCATCGCTCAGCGCGTATCCCATCATGCTGCCGGCGGGGCCAAGGATAATCAGCTCGACGGGCACGACGATGATCATGGTGAGCAGCGGCTTCAAGAACAGTTTGGTAACGTCGGGAATGATCTTCTGAAGGCTGCGGTCGACAAAATACATGAATACAACGCCCAGTACAATGGGCACTACCGTACTCGAATAGTCGTTCGTCGGGATGGGAATACCAAGAAAGTCAAGACCCTCGGCACCGCTAATGGACGAGCTGATCATGATCGCGCCCAGCAATGCGCCCATGATGGGCTGCATCTTCATGACGGCTGCGAGCTGATAACCAAGATAAACGGGCAAGAAGCTAAACGAAGCGCTAAAGATCGCCAACAGGACCTGGGCGGTTCCGCTATCGGTGCTCAATCCGCAATAATTGACCAGGAGATTCTTGATCGAAAGAATGAGTCCGCCAACGATGAGCGCCGGGACGATGGGCATGAATACCTGTGCAGAGACGTTCCCGAATTTCTCAATCAAGCCCATGGCAGTGTTACTGCTTTTAATTCCTTCTGCAAGGTCTTTGGCGGTTTGGGCATCGTCGGCAACCGTGCCACCGCCGACTTCGATTTCCGCGAAGTCGAGGAAGTCGTTGTAAGCCTCGGTGACGTTGGGGCCGATGATCACCTGAAGCTGGCCACCGCTGACTACTGCCCCGAGCGCCTGATCGGCCGATTTGGCGAGCTGGAGATCGATGATCGAGGTGTCTCGTGCGTCGATGCGAAGGCGCGTCGCACAATGAGTTACCGATGTAATGTTCTCTTTGCCGCCAACAGCCTTTAGGACTGTTTCGGACATTGCCTGATATTTCATCACTTTCTCCTAACCTTCCTGCTCCTGATACTTCGAGATAAGGTCTCGGTACCAATACCAGCTCTTTTTGGGGGTGCGTTCAAGATTGTGCTCGAAGTCGATATGGACAAGGCCGTATCGTTTTTCATATCCGTTAATCCAGCTGTACAGATCCATCGTCGACCAGAGGTAGTAGCCCTCAACGCGCGCACCGTCGCGCTTGGCCCTCATCATGTGCTCAATGAACTGCCCCAACAGCTCGATGCGGTCATCATCGTGGATCATTCCGTCTGCGTCTGGTTGCTCATAGGCGCCATGTCCGTTTTCCGTAATAAAGATGCGGGGCGCGTCATAGCGCTCGTGGACATCCATGATGGTTGAATACATGCAACCTGGGAGTATTTCGCGGCCCCATTTATTGCGGGGAACATTGCTGTCGCGGGCGCTTTCAAACAAGGGCGCAATGCATTTTCCTTCGACCTTTTTGCTCGAACCGCCCTTATTGTTCGCCGAAACGGCAAGCTCTCCACCGTGCCAGTCGGTTACATACTCTCGGCAATACACGTTGAGTCCAATAAAATCGACTTTACCGTCTCTGAATTCTTCTACGTCATTTGGGGATCGATAGAGCGAGACGCCAAGTTTTTCAAGGATTTCGTCCATTTCTGGCGGCAGTTGACCCTGAAGCGCTGGTGCCAGAATCATGCGATTGGCGAAAAAGTCTGCGTATCGAAATACGTCATCAGGGTGCTCGGTTGCCGGGTCGAGTTCGACAACGCCGCCATCGTGGACGGCGCCGATGATGCCGTCATAGCCCATTTGACGATATGTTCGGACTGCGAGTGCGCTTGCGCGCATCAGGTTGTACTGAAACTGCATGTACGACTGAACGTCGAGCGATCGATTAGGGGGATAGTTGCCCAACATGTTTACGCAGTAGCTGTAGAAATGCGGCTCGTTAACGGTAGCCCAGATTTTGACGCGGTCTCCAAAGCGCTCAAAGCAAATCTTCGCGTATTTGCAGAACCACTCTGCCATGTCGTTGTTCAGCCATCCGCCTTTGCAAGCAAGCGTGAATGGCAGATCGTAATGGAACAGCGTAACGTTGGGCTCTATGCCATTTTCGAGGCAGCAATCAATGACCCGATTATAAAAATCGATACCCTCTTCATTCACTTCGCCGATACCCGTGGGGATGATTCGACTCCATGAAAGAGAGAAGCGATAGGTGTTTTGTCCGCCTTCTTTCATCATGCGGATATCTTCTTCATAGCGATGGTAGAAGTCGCAAGATACATCACCGTCAACATGGTTGATGTTCTTATTGCTTGTGTGGCTAAAGAAATCCCACTCGCCAAGGCCTTTGCCGTCTTCGTTCCAGGCACCCTCGCACTGATAAGACGCCGTGGCGGAACCCCAGAGAAACGGCATGTTGTTCACGTTGCCCATGAATCCCCTTTCCATCATTCAACACGGTGGATACGTGTGGCGGAATTACGATTAAGATGACGTCAACTGTTTTGAATCATAGGAGAACGACCGAAGCTGATTGATTCAATAAATGAATCATGATTTTGAGGAGAATGGAAAGAGGGATCAGGTGAATATCAATGGCTTTGATGTTCTCAATCGCATTAGCTCCATCATCAACAGCGAGTGTGGATCTAACGATGCTGCCATTGCCCAATATCTCATTGCTCACCTTAGGCGCTCGAGCGAAATCAATGTTGTCGCGATAACTCGCGACGCTTTCGTTACACGCTCTGCCGTTCGGCGTTTCTGCAATCGGTTGGGTTATCAGTCTCTCAGAGATTTGAAAGAGTCATTTACTCAATCAGTCTTTCCTAGCGACTTAAGCCACCGAGAGGAGGAATTCGGCTATGAGGAGTACAGAGCAGAGCTCGATGTGCGCATGATCGAAATGTTTGCAGAGGTTGAAAGCGGCGTTTCAGATGTCGTTATTAAGCAACTTGCCGATGAAATAGGGAGGCACAAAAACGTTGAAATCTGGTGTACTAATAATGTGAGTGCCAACCTCGTACGGTTTCAACAGGAACTATTCTATACAGGCAAAATAGTTCGCATAGTTGCCGGGGCAAATGTCGCGGAATTGAAGAATGTCGAGGATGCTTCTCAGTCTTTGATAATACTCGTATCGGTTTCCGGGCTATTTGCATCGCAGGCGCGTGAGTATCTTGATTGCCGTTCGGGCAGGAAGATTCTCATCACTGCGTTTAGCAGTGATGAGAATGTGAGATCTTTCGATCGCGTCTATCGACTCGGCAACGCGGGGAACGGAATTGATCGACTCGGCGTTTACTCGAAATACGCTATAACGTATTTCTTCGACCTTCTTTCATCGTGCTACTTGAGCCGCTACCCCCGCACAAAGGGGGAGCCGCTTTATGGCTCAACATTGTCCTGGCCCGAGTGATTGCGGCTTTATAGCACTCTAGCTTAGTGAATGAGCGTGGATAATCTGCCACTTTGGCCTTGGGGGTACGCCAAAAGTGGGAGATTATCCACCCTCGATTTCAAACGGGAGAGAATCCACGCTCGATTCTGCCGGGCCCGATTACGACCTATATATAGGTGCAAATGAACAGTTGCCCTAGTTCGTTCCTGCTGGCGTACTCCACCGTGACAGAGTGTTACCTCGGGAAATGTCACCAGCGTAGCCAAATCAACCGCCCTTCATATCCAAATTCAACAAAACCGCAGGTCGAAGGTATATAGATACGCCCGGTACCGTGTATCTAGAGGTTTTCATTGACAGCCCCCAAGGTTGCATCGTATTATCTTTTTCGTTCGCGGGGGCGGAGGCCCAAAAGACCAAAGAACCTGCGGATACTTGAACGATTGGGAGTTTGCCCGAGTGGTTAATGGGGACGGGCTGTAAACCCGTTGGCTCTGCCTACATAGGTTCGAATCCTATAGCTCCCACCCGTCAAGTGCCTGTATAGCTCAGTCGGTAGAGCACTTCGTTGGTAACGAAGAGGTCACCAGTTCAAGTCTGGTTGCAGGCTCCATCCGGCGGTGTAGCTCAGTTGGTTAGAGCACACGGTTCATACCCGTGGCGTCACTGGTTCGAATCCAGTCACCGCTACCATAGGTAACACGGTGGCTTCTCAATAGTATGTTGAGAGGCCACTATGGTATAAAGGCAAAGTCCCGTCCGGGGACGACCTGTTAAGAGGAGGGCTTTATGGCCAAAGAGAAGTTTGAGCGCACTAAGCCGCATGTTAACATCGGCACCATTGGTCACGTCGACCACGGCAAGACCACGCTGACCGCCGCCATCACCAAGGTTCTCTCTGAGACCGAGGGCTGCAAGGCTGACTTCACTGCGTTCGAGAACATCGACAAGGCTCCCGAGGAGCGCGAGCGCGGCATTACGATCTCCGTCTCCCACGTCGAGTACGAGACCGCTGCCCGTCACTACGCTCACGTTG
>CABQJJ010000005.1 GCA_902464485.1 uncultured Collinsella sp.
CCGCGGGTACCCAGACGGGCAAGAAGTTTCGCTTTAAGGAGATGGGTGCGCCCGATGTTAAGCATCGCGGCCGCACCGGTGCGCTGCTCGTCGAGATCAAGGTGCAGGTTCCCACAAACCTGTCCGACGACGAGCGCGAGGCCATGGCCAAGCTGCGCGAGGCCGATACGCGCGACTATCGAGAGAAGGTCAACCGTTACAAGGCGACGTTCTAGGTTGGTCGCGCGGCGCATGGGCTGTTTGCGGGCTTATGATGGATGATGACAAGACGGAAAGGGGTCAGGTAGCATGGCCGAGGACAATAGGAACAAACCGCTGTACATGATCAGCGTGGCGGCCGAGCTGACCGGCATGCACCCACAGACCCTGCGCGTCTACGAGTCCAAGGGTCTGGTGAACCCCCAGCGCTCGGGCGGAAACACGCGCCTGTATTCGCGTGCCGATATCGAGCGCCTGGAGCTTATCAACCAGCTGACCGACGAGGGCATCAATCTCGCCGGCGTGGTGCGTATTCTTGACATGAAGGAGCGTGCCGAGGAGCGCGAGCGCGAGAACGAAAAGCTCCGCGCCCGTGTTCGCCAGCTTGAGGACGATCTGCACGAGTATAAGATGCAGAAGAAAATTACCGCCTTGGCGCCTCGCGACGGCTCGGTCAATCCCGAGCAGGTCATGCGCAAGCTGCTGGGAGCCGGCGGAGATTTGTAGTTACTGGCAATACGGGTCGCATAGCAAGTCGATGTGGCGCGGCTGACGGAATAGCATCTCGTCAACGGATAAAGAGGGCGGCGTGGCACTTCGGTCATGCCGCCCTCTGCCTATCTCTCCGTCATGTTCATAAGTCGCCGCCATGAGATGTGGGCTTATCGAATTACATGCCGGCGTTTTGGGCGCGTGCTATCGACGTGCCTTATTTGCTCTTCGGCGTACTGACGTAGAACTTCTTCTTTTTAGGTTTGCCTTTAGAGGCGAGCTTGTCGTCTTTGGCGAGCGTCGGCTGGGGTGCGGTTGCACGAGGTTTGCGGGCCTCGGGGTTGCGCAGCTCCTCGGTTCGCTCGACAATCTCTTCGGCACTAAAGCCGACCTCTGCCATGGCGTCCTCGATGGGCAGGCGGCGCACGATGTAGCAGTGGTGTACCTTTTGGTTACGTGCGAAGTCCTCGGGGATGGTCTGTGCCGTAATGTCCTCCAGCACGACGCCCGCGCGTGCGAGCTTGCGTGTCTCGGGGCGGAAGCCACGCAAGTTGCAGCTAAAGATGGCATGGCCGCCCTGCGTGAGCAGACGCGATACGCCGGCCAAAAGCTCAACGTGGTCGCGCTGGACATCCCAGGTGCGGCGGCCCATCTTGGATGAGTTTGAAAACGTGGGCGGGTCGACAAAGATCAGGTCCCAACGGTTGCGCGTCTGGCGCTGGTCGCGAATCCAGGCGAGCACGTCGTCGCGCACAAAATGATGCTGAGGCCCCACAAAGCCGTTCTGGCGCATGTTGCGCTCGGCCCAGTCCAGGTAGGTGTTGGAAAGGTCGACTGTCACAGTTTCCTCGACGCCGCCGTCTGCCGCATAGCAGGTGGCGGTACCGGTATAGGCGAACAGGTTGAGGAAGCGGCGCGCCTGCTTGGCGTGCTCGCGCACCAGGTTGCGGGTGACGCGGTGGTCCAGGAAGATGCCCACATCCAGATAGTCGTCAAAGTTGACGGCAAAGGTAAGGCCACCCTCTTCGATGAGCGGCAGACAACGGCGTGCGATATTGGCGCGCTCGCCCGAGCCGCCCTTGCCGGCGCCCTGCTTGCCGTACTGCGAGCCGCCGCGTGAGCGCATGCGGGCCTTGGCGTGCACATGCTCGGCGGGAACATCCAGGATGCGCGGTGCGATGGCCAAAATGTCGAGCATGCGGGCCTGGGCTAGCGCGGGGTCGATGGTCTTGGGCGCGGCGTATTCGGCGATGACGAGCCAGCGGCCCGGCGTCTGCGGGCAGCCCTCGTACAGGTCGATGGCGGCGGAGTAATCGGGCAGGTCCGCATCGTAGACGCGGTAGCAGCTAACGCCCTCGCGCTTGGCCCACTTGCGGCGCAGGCGGGCATTCTTGCGCAGGCGGTTGGCGAACTGCTCCGACTCGGGGATGAGCACGGGCAGCGGCTTACCGTCGCCCAGGTCGAGCATGGAGGCGGGCTCGGGCATGGCGGAAGCGGTGGCTTCGTCGTTGACTTCGTTGGCATCCGCACTGGTCGCAGCTTCAGACGCAGCGGCGGCGTGGTCGAGCGAAGGCCAGACCTCGATGGTCGCCTCCTCGTTGTTGGGCATGACGGCGATTGAGCGCTCGGGTTCGGCGTGGAGCGCGCGGGCCAGCAATCCGTCGCGGGTGAGCGCAGCGACCGGTGCCGCAGCAAGCTCGGGCGCGCGGCGCAGCTCGCCGATGAGCGTCATGGTGTCATGCATGAGCGAAAGCGGCGTCTCGGTCGTATCCGCGACCACGGCGGCACCGGCGACGGCGCCCGCGTGGTCCAGTACGGTGGCGGACTTGGCGGCGCAAAAATCGACAAAACGCTTGTAGCCGGCACATTTAACCATGCGCTCGGCAGTCTTGCGGGCGGCGGGGTCGATGTCTACGGCCACGATGCGCGCCTGGCGCTCGCGCGCTGCCGCCTCGCGCTCGCGCGCCTCGGCAAGCAGTTGTTCCCACAGAGCGGCGTCGTGCAGCTGCCAGCCCTCAAAGCCCCAGCGCTCGCGTACGGCGCCTGGGGCGCGGTCGGTCAGAATGTTCACGGCCTCCAGCAGCAGGCCGCCGCCGGCGCATGAGGTGTCGACCAGCGTGGGCAGGGCTTCGTTCTCGCAATCGTCGGCCGTCAGCTCGCGCTCGCATAGCGCGGTCCAGCCGACCTGCGCCAGTACCAGGGCGGCGTAGTCGGGGCGCAGCACGTGCGCGCCCTCGCCGGCGCGGGTCGCTGCGGGTGGCAGGCGTTTGAACAGCGGGTCGCCCGAAAGGTCCAGGCTTATGCTCGCGCGGCGCTGGCGCAGCGAAAGCAGTAGGTGAACATCGGGGTCGGCGGCATCAACATCGGCGCGACGGCCCGTGGTTTCGGCCAGGCGGTCGCACAGCGCGTCTTTGGCGCGCAGGGCCGAGAAGCGCGTGTTGCGCAGCTGCTCGGTCACGCCGCGGGCGGTAATGGCGATGGTGGCACCGGGGCGGACGATGCTCTCCCAGGCGATGTCGTAAACGCCGTCGTACAACTCGTCGGCATCCTGCGCTTCAAAGCGCCCAAGGACCACAAACACGCGGCTGGCCAGGCGCGACCACAGACAGGCGCGGTAGCCTTCTTCGAGCTCGCCCTCAAACGTAGCGCGGCCCTTCAAGCGGCGGACATGCGAAAGCCCGAGGCGTTTAAGCTCATCGGCGAGTGCGGACTCAAAGCCCTCGGGGCAGCTTGCGTAAAATTCCATGGGTGACCTCTCTGATTGCGTCGCTCCATTATATGATGGATGCTTCGTTTGCCCTTATCCTCGAAAGGAACTCATATGATTGATGCGTGTCCCGAGCCCGCTGTGCTCTTTTTTGACGTAGACGGCACGCTGACGTCGTTCGATCCCGACGATATGACCGATAAGGACTTCAATGCAGTCCATCCGTCGAAGGCCGTTGTTGATGCATTTGGTCGCCTGCGCAATGCGGGTCACCAGGCATTTATCTGCACGGGTCGTCCCTTGTGGCTGATTGCCGATGGCCTGCGTGCTTTGGAGCCTGCGGGTGTCGTTGCCATGGCGGGAGCGACGCTCGAGGTTGAGGGCCGCGTGGTGCATGAGGACTGCTTTGACGAAGATATTGTTGAGGAGCTCGCGCGTCGCATTACTGTGGCGGGCAGCGAGGCGTTGTTCGAGACGAACGGTGCCACCTATTCACTTGAGCCGGTTGGTGTCGAACAGTCATTTCTGCTAGGCGCCGGCGTGGTGCATGGCGTTGATCAGATGCGCGTCGATGGCCGCTTGCGCGTAGGCAAGGTGTGCATTAACGCGTGCGACCTGGCTTGCGTGGCCAACGACGATGGCTTTATCGATCGCGAGTTTAAGCTGTGCAACACCGGTGGTCAGAATCGCGAGCTGAGCCCTAAGGGCATCGACAAGGGCGTGGGCGTGGCGCGAGCGCTGGAATACCTGGGTCGCACCGGCAACGCGCACACCTTTGGCTTTGGCGATTCGGGCAACGACCTGGGCATGCTCGCTGCCGTCGAGACGGCTGTCGCCATGGGCAACGCCATGCCCGAGGTCAAGGCGGTCGCCGACTACGTGACCGACGATGTCGCACACGACGGCACCGTCACCGCCATGCGCCACTTTGGGTTGATCTAATTATTTCGCCGTTCTGACGTTTTTCGATCTGCCGCTCATTGGGTTCACATGCTCAATCGGTTTATCAATTCAAACACTAGGGTGTTTATACCGTTTGCCGAGAAGATAAAACTGCAGCTCACGCCTTGATAAACGTAGGTAATGTGTTTAGCAGCTCAATGCCCGTATGCAAACGAAAGGAATCGGGCAGATGGCAATCAAGGTGTTCGCTGACGGCGCAAACCTCGAGGGCATGCTTGACATGTACGAGAACGGCAACGTTCAGGGTTTCACGACCAACCCGTCCCTTATGAAGAAGGGCGGCATGGCGGATTACCGCGCGTTTGCCAAGGAGGTTCTGGCCCACATCACCGATGTGTCCGTCTCGTTTGAGGTCTTTGCCGACGGCATCAAGGTCAATGTCACCACCATCTTTACGCCTAAGCAGGTCGACGAGATGGTCGAGGCCGTTGACGCCGAGACGCCGTCCATCATCTCGCTTTTTGCCGGCCGTATCGCCGATACCGGTGTCGACCCCATTCCGTTTATGACGGAATCGGTCAAGAAGGCCGCCGCAAAGCCAAGCTGCGAGGTCCTGTGGGCGTCCACGCGCGAGCTTATCAACATTTACCAGGCCGAAGCCTGCGGCTGCCAGATCATCACGGTGCCCAACAGCATCTTGGCCAAGCGCAAGAACATCGGTCGTGACCCGTACGAGGTTTCGCTCGATACCGTGCGCGGCTTTGCCAAGGACATCGCCGCTTTGGGCTTCCATATTCTGCCGTAACGCGAACACTGACTACGCCGCGGGCTGCTCGCCCCGGCCTTTCCTTTCCCTATCGCTCACGCGCTTCGCGAGGGTCGCGCTAGGCAAAGGAAAGGCCGGGGCTGCCGACACGAGCTTGCCAGTAGGTTCTGAGCTGAATAAGACTTGGCTGGTGCTGCCTCTTTGATGGGGTGGCACCATTTTTGTTGCGGTATTTGCAGGTTGTTCCCATTGGATGAGAAAAACTTGCAAATTCGACGATGGGCAGCGGTGGTTCGTCCTTTGCTGTTACTTTCCCTGCACCATGGTGAGCGAGATCTTCTTGCGGTCGCGATCGACCTTTTCCACCCACACCTTTACCGTGTCGCCGACGCGCACCACGTCGCTCGGGTGCTTGACGAAGCGGTCGGCCAGCTTGGAGATGTGCACGAGGCCGTCCTGGTGCACGCCCACGTCGACGAAGGCGCCAAAGTCGACGACGTTGCGCACCGTGCCCTTGAGTTCCATACCGGGTTCCAGGTCATCGATGGAAAGCGCCGAGCGGCTAAAGACCACCTCGGGCGCGTCGTCGCGCGGGTCGCGCCCGGGCTTCTTGAGCTCGTTGACAATGTCGATGAGCGTTAAGGTGCCGCAGTCCAGGTCGCTTGCCAGTGCCGAGATGCTGCCCAGGCGGCGCTCGATGTCGGGCACGCCGCCACGGCTGAGCTCGCTTGTCGCAACGCCGGCTCGCTCCAAGACGGTCGTTGCCACCTCGTAGCTCTCGGGGTGGACGCTTGTCGCGTCGAGCGGGTTCTTGCCGCCGCTGATGCGCAAAAAGCCCACGGCGTTGAGATATGCCTTGGGTCCCAGCTTGGGGACCTTCTTAAGCTGGCGGCGATCGGTAAAGGCGCCGTTTTCCTCGCGGTACGCTACGATGTTCTTGGCCACGCTCGGCGTGATGCCCGATACGTATCCCAGCAGGCTCGCGCTCGCGGTGTTGACGTCGACGCCCACGCGGTTGACGACGTCCTCCACCACGTGGCCCAGGGTGCGCGAAAGCTCGGCCTGGTCAAGGTCGTGCTGGTACTGTCCGACGCCGATGGACTGGGGTGGAATCTTGACGAGCTCTGCCAGCGGGTCTTGCAGGCGGCGGCCCAGGCTCATGGCGCCGCGCACGGTGACGTCCAGGTCGGGGTATTCCTGACTGGCGAGCTCGGAGGCGGAGTACACCGACGCGCCGGCTTCGTTGACGATGGTGTAGCGAAGGCTGGGCGCCTGCTCGGCAATGAACTCCGAGACGACTTCCTCGGTCTCGCGGCTGGCGGTGCCGTTGCCGATGACGATAGTGTTGACGCCGTCCTTCTTGACGAGGCGGGCGAGTTCGCGCTTGGTGCCGGCGACGTCGTGGCGCGGCTTGGTGGGGTAGACCACGCCGTGGTCGAGCAGCTTGCCGGTCTCGTCCATGACGGCGACCTTGCAGCCAGTACGGTAGCCCGGGTCGAGCGCGAGCACGCGGGCGCCGCGGACGGGGCGGGCCGAGAGCAGGCCCTCGAGATTCTTGGCAAAAACGTTGATGGCCTCGGTCTGGGCGCGGACGGTGAGCTTGGCGCGCGCCTCGCGCTCCAGCGAGGGGGCCATGAGGCGCTTGTAGCCGTCGGCGATGGCAGCGTCAAAGACGGGGGCGAAGACGCCCTGACGGCGGGGCCAGCGGCTGCCCAGGCGCGCTGTAGCGGCAGCACCGTCGACATTCACGCGCACACGGAGCTTGCCCTCGCGCTCACCGCGGTCGATAGCCAGCACGCGGTGGTTGGGTATACGGCGCAGTGGCTCGTCATAGTTGTAGTACGGCTCGTAGGGGGTCTTCTCGGCGGGGTCGGTGGCCTCGACGACGATATCGGCGGTGTTTTGCGTAAAGGCGCGCAGGTCGGCGACGTTCTCAGGGTCTTCGGCCACCGTCTCGGCCACGATGTCGGCGGCGCCGGCAAGCGCCTTCTCGGGTGTGCCGAAGCCGGCCTCCTCGTTGACGTAGTCCGCGGCGGTGTCGAGCGCGCTGCCCTTGGCCGATGCCTGCATGATGATCATATTGGCGAGCGGCTCCAAGCCTGCCTCGCGGGCCTTCTGCGCGCGGGTCATGCGCTTTTTGCGGTAGGGCTTGTAGAGGTCCTCGACACGCTGGAGCTGCGTGGCCTCGCGAATCTGCTGCTCGAGTTCGGGCGTGAGCTCGCCCTGGGTGTCGATGAGCAGAATGACGTCCTCTTTACGCTGCTCAAGATTGCGCAGGTAGGACAGGCGCTCGTCGAGCGCGCGCAGGGCGACGTCGTCCATGTCGCCCGTGGCCTCCTTGCGGTAGCGCGAGATAAAGGGGATGGTGTTGCCCTCGTCGATGAGCTTGACGGCCGCCTCGATGTTGGCGGCCTTAAGGTTGAGCTCGCGAGCGAGCTGGGCGATAAGATCCATGGGACTCCTTGCGTTTAAGGTGCGTTTGCAGCACAGGGCTACCAAGGATACCACCCGTCCCAAAAGACTGTTTTGGGGCCGCGCCACGAAAACGGCCTATCTACTACGTTTTGCCCGTAGGGGCTGACCATACTTGGGTTTTCCGAAAATCGACAAGCCGTTTACCTGCGGTTTTTATTTCGAGAAATTCGGTATGGTTGAGGGTGGTCGGTTAAACGTAGTAGATAGGCCCATTTCGTGGCGAACGAACCAAGCTGAGGCGCAAAATAGCCCCCTGCCCCAGAAAGATTGTCGGCAAGGTAGCAAAATGCCCCGCGGGCAGGAGGCTGCTCGCGGGGCAAAGAAGAGGGGCTTATTGGTGGCGGACCGAGGGGCTCGGCATGGGGTTCTGCCGCGACCGCTCTTAAGGCATTACAGTTCGACGAGCTGGCCGGTCTCGGCGGCCTCCTTGATGGCGTTGAGAAGCGTGAGCGTCTTGACGTTATCGGCGGGGGTCACGACGGGCTCAACTTCGCGGCGGACGACCTTCACAAAGTGCTTGAGTTGCATCTTGTGCGGCAGCGCCGGGTCGACGGCCGGAATCTCCATCTGCAGCGGCTTGTGCCAGTTGGAGGCGCCGTCGTAGGAGAACTGGTGCAGGCGGGGCAGCGACAGGGCGCCCAAGGTACCTCCGATAAAGTAGGCGTCGGCGTCGAAGGGACGGTACTGCGGGTCCTCGCGGGCGGTCGCCTCCCAGTTCCAGGGGCTGGCGGTGGCGTCGGAGATGGTCATGCTCGCGAGCGCGCCATCCGCAAAGCGGACGTTGACCACGGCGGAGTCCTCGGTCTCAAAACCGCGGGCGGCGCTGGACTGCATGCCCTGGACGGCGACAGGCTCGCCCAGCAGGTAGCGGAGCAGGTCGACGTCGTGCACCAGGTTGACCAGGATCGGGCCGGCACCCTTCTTGCGACGCCACTCGACATCGAAGTACTCGTCATTCTTATAGATCATGTAGTGGAAGCTCGACACGGTGAGCTTGCCCAGCTCGCCGGACTCGATGATCTCCTTGGCCTTGTTGACGAAGGGGTTGTGGCGACGGTGCTGACCCACGAGCACGGGCACGCCGGCGGTCTCGGCCTCGGCGGCAAAGGCCTGGGCATCCTCAAGATCGTTGGAGATCGGCTTTTCGACCAACGGCACGATGTTGCGCTTGATGGCCTCGCGGGCAACGCCCAGATGCAGGTCGTTGGGGGTGGCGATAATGACGGCCTCGGGCTTGACCTCGTCCATCATCTGGGCGGGATCGGTATAAAACGGCACGCCGGCGGCCTCGGCCGTGGCGCGGGCGCCCTCAAAGGCGTCGGCGATGGCGACGAGCTCGGCTTCGGGCTCCTCGGTGACAAAGCGGATGTGGTTGCGGCCCATGGCGCCGGCGCCGATAACGGCAATGCGGACGGGGTTGAGCTCAGACATTTCGACTCCTTAATACTGGGGACCGGTGAAATGTGACAAAGGGACAGTCCCTTTGTCGCATCGGTACAACTAGGCGGACTTCTTCTTGCTGTCGGAGACCATCATGTAGACGGTGAGCACGACGGCGATGGCGGCGATCACGATGGCGCCGTAGAAGGACTGCTGGTAGGCGGCGCTGCCGGCCTCGGCGTGATACAGCACGGCGGTGATGGGCTGGCTGATCCAGGTAGAGGCGGCGTAGCCCAAAAACATGATGCCGTAGTTGACGCCGATGTTGCTGGTGCCAAAGGCGCCACCGGTGAGCGGCGGGTAGATGACGAGCAGGGCGCCAAAGCTAAAGCCGAGCAGGGCGAGCGCAACAAAGAACATGGCCTGCGTAAAGCTCATCGACATGATGACGAGTGCGACGATGGTGACGACAAGGCTGATGAGCAGCGACTTGTAGGCGCCGAGCTTGTCGATGATCTGGCCAAAGGACAGACGGCCGACCAGGTTGGCGCAGGTGTTGACGGAGACGACCACGCCGCCGAGGGCGACAGCCGCGGCGCTCGTGGGGTCGGCGAAGAGCTGGACGGCGGCGATGGAGGCAACCTTGCCCACGAGCAGGGTGCCCGCGGTGGCGGCAAAGGCGAAGGTGACGATGAGGACCCAGAAGCGCGGGGTCCTGACCATCTCGCCCGGGGTGAGGTCGCCGAAGGTACCGGCGTGCGCGCCGCCCTTGGGGGCCTCGAAGCCCTCGGGCAACCAACCGGCCTCGGGGGCCTTCAGGAACAGGGCGGAGGCGGCGATCGTCACAAAGAAGATGACGCCGAGTGCCTTAAGGGCGCCAAAGATGCCCAGGCTCGGAATGAGCAGCGAGGCGAGCACCGGGGACAACACGGCGGGGCCGGCGGTCGAAGCGGCCAGGGTGATGCCGGAGGCGAGACCCTTCTTGTCGATGAACCACTTTTGGCCGGTGGTGAGCGCCGGGTTGTAGCCCAGGCCGTTGCCGACGGCGGCGACGAGCGAGAACCACAGGTAGAACTGCCACGGCTCGGTGACGGTGCCGGACATGAACCAGCCAACGCCGTAGCACACGGCGGCGGCGATCACGACGTTGCGGGGACCGATCTTATCGGAGATGCGACCGGCGAAGATGCCCGTCACGGCCATGATGGTCTGAAAGACCGGGAAAGCCCAGGTGAGGGCGCTGGACCACTCGGGGTAGACGGCGAGCAGGTTCTTGCTTACGACGGAATACAGAGCGATGGAGCTAATGAAGAACATGGTGACGCACGCGGCGGAAAGCACGACGGCGCGACCCTTGTTGGAGTTGGTGGAAGCCATTGGACTCTTTCTAATCGATGCGCAGGGAGGGACGGGCGTCACCGCGAACCTCCCTGTCAGGCTGGTTTACTGGTCAGTCGGCTTTGCGACGCCGGACTCGTCGGACCAAAGCTCGACGCCCTTGTTCTTGAGGTAGTTGTCGGCAAAGGCGCGACGGCCGCCGGGCTTGGCGGTGAGGTCGCCCATCATGTTGGAGAAGCCGCCATCGACCTTGATGGCGTCGCCGGTGGTAAAGTCCGAGCGCTTGGACGCCAGGAACATCACGGCGTTGGCGATATCGCTGACCTCGCCGATGCGGCGCGTGGCGATCAGGCGGCTGCGGCTCTTTTCGACCTCGGGGTCGGCGTAAAAGCTCGCCGACATGGGGGTCTTGACAAAGCAGGGCTCGACGCAGTTGGAGCGCACGCCGTAGGGGCCCCACTCGGCGGCAAGCATCTTGGACATCATGTTGACGCCCGCCTTGGTGGAGCTGTACACGCCCGAGAACGTCTCGGGGGAGTGGCTGGCGACGGTCGAGATGTGCACCAGGCGGCCCTGGCCGGCCTTGATCATCTCGCGACCAAAGCGCTGCGAGGTGATGAAGTAGCCGGTGAGGTTGACGTTGATGACCTCGTTCCAGTCACTCAGCGGCAGGTCCTCCATAGCTGCGAAGCGCAGGATGCCAGCGGTGTTGACGAGGACGTCGACGCGGCCGAAGTCGGCGATGGTGGCGTCGACGGCGGCCTGAACCTCGGTCTCGTCGGTGGCGTTCATCTTGTAGCCCTCGGCGTGGATACCAAACTCGGCGGCGAGGTCGGCAGCTGCGGCTTTGACCTTCTCCTCGTCCAGGTCGAGCAGGACGACGTTGGCGCCGTTGCGGGCGAACTCGCGGCAAATCTCGACGCCCATACCGCCGAGTGCGCCGGTCACGGCGCAGACATCGCCCTCGAGCTTAAGCCAATTGCTCATAGGAACTTCCCTTCTTGTGCCTCCCTGTGGGCCGCTCTCATTAATCGACCCACGTGGTTTTCGCTGGTTATCGTATGCTTTGCATTTACGCAGGTGAATTGCATATTTGTTAGAATGGTGTTAACCGTAGGTTTACACCGTGCGATGCAGTTTATGCTCAATTGAGCGCGTAACCTGCGAAAACGACCCCCTGTGGCGCCATGTTGCCACGGGCGCGAAAACAGGAGATTGACGTGTACGATCGACGACTTGAGGCCATATCGGCCGCCGCAGAGCTGGGAAGCTTCTCGCGTGCGGCGGCAAAACTGCGCGTGTCGACCCCGGCGCTCGTCAAACAGGTGTCGGGCTTCGAGGCCGAGTTTGGCATCACGCTGTTCGAGCGCTCGCATTCGGGCGTCAAGGTGACGCCGGCGGGTGCGCTGCTGGTGGACGACGCGCGCTCGATCATGCGCCAATCCGAGGACGCGCTGCGCCGTGCCCGACGCGCGGCGGGCGATGGCGGTGCCGTGCGCCTGGGCGTATCGATGATGTGCCCGGGGCGCCAAACGCTGTCGATGTGGTCGGGCATCCACGATCTGGAACCGTCGCTGCGATTTGAGATCGTGCCGGTAAGCGACCTCTACGACGAGCGTGAGACCGTCATGCGCAGCCTTGGTCGCGAGGTGGATGTGGTGCAGTCGAGTTTTTCTACCCCACGCTGGGGCGATGCCTGCCAAAAGTTCCGCATCGTTACCGTGCCGTTTTATATCGACGTGCCGCGCACGAGCCCGCTTGCGCGCAAGAACCGTATTTCGATCGCCGACTTGGAGGGTATGCGTCTGCGCGTACTGCGCCACGGCAACGACGCCATGGACAGCCTGCGCATCGACCTTTTGGCCGACGGCGGCGTGGACGTGATCGACGTGGATAGCTTCGACTTTGCGCTCTTTAACGAGGCGGAGGAAAGGGGCGACGCGGTGCTCACCTGCGGCGCATGGTCGGGGGTGCACCCGGCCTTTGTGGGCGTGCCGTTCCTCTGCGGCCGCGAGGTGCCGGTCTATTTGCACTACCCGCTCGAGCCAACCCTCCAAGTACAAAAATTCGTCAACGCCATGGCCCAACTCCTCAACTAGCTCATTTGGGACGGGGCTTTTTTAGCTATTTACAAAACGAGGCCCTGGCCAAACAGCCAGGGCCTCACAAACTTTTATTCCGTTCTAAATGACGGGCTGATCGCGCGCAGGAGGGCGCCCCGGGGACGGGCGGGGTATTTCCTCCGCGCGCAGTTTCGCAGCGCAGCGAGAATGTTTGAGCACGGAGGAATTACCCCGCCGCCCGCGGGGCGCCCTCCGTCAGTGACCGGTCCTACTCCAGCTCAAACGCTCCGGTGTAGAGCTGGTAGTAATACCCGCGCTTGGCGATCAGCTCGTCGTGGTTGCCGCGTTCGATGATGCGGCCGTGGTCCAGACAGATGATTGCGTCGGAGTTGCGCACGGTGGACAGGCGGTGCGCGATGACAAACGTCGTGCGGCCTTCCATGAGCTTGTCCATGCCCGCCTGCACGATGGCCTCGGTGCGGGTGTCGATGCTCGACGTGGCCTCGTCCAGAATCATTGCCGGCGGATCGGCGACGGCGGCGCGCGCGATCGAAATCAGCTGGCGCTGGCCTTGCGACAGCTGGGCGCCGTTGCCGGTGAGCATGGTGTCGTAGCCGTCGGGCAGGCGGGTGATAAAGTCGTCTGCGCCCGCGAGCTTGGCCGCTGCGATGCACTCCTCGTCGGTGGCGTCCAGGTTGCCGTAGCGGATGTTGTCCATCACGGTGCCGGTGAACAGGTTCACGTCCTGCAGCACGACGCCCAGCGAGCGGCGCAGATCGGCCTTGCGGATCTTATTGACGTTGATGCCGTCGTAGCGAATCTTGCCGTCGGCAATGTCATAGAAGCGGTTGATGAGGTTGGTGATGGTCGTCTTGCCGGCACCGGTGGCGCCGACAAACGCGACCTTCTGGCCCGGCTTGGCAAACACGGACACGCCGTGCAGCACCTCGTGGTCGGGCGTGTAGCCAAAGTCCACGTTGTCCATAACCAAGTCGCCGCGCAGCGGTACGTACTCGATCTCGCCGGTTGCGCGGTGCGGGTGTTTCCACGCCCACATGCCGGTGTGGTGGTCCGCCTCCTCGAACTCCCAAGTCTCGGGGTTCACCTGCGCGTTGACGAGTGTCACGTAGCCTTCGTCGGCCTCGGGCTTCTCGTCGATGAGCTCAAAGATGCGGTCGGCGCCGGCGAGGCCCATGACCACGGCGTTGATCTGCTGTGAGATCTGGCCGATCTGTCCGCAGAACTGCTTGGTCATGTTGAGGAACGGCACCACGACGGCGATGGACAGCGCCATGCCCGAGATGCTCAGGTTGGGCACGCCCAGCGCCAGGAAAATGCCGCCCGCCAGTGCGACCAGCACGTAGAGCAGGTTGCCCAGGTTCATAAGGATGGGCATGAGGATGTTGGCGTACATGTTGGCCTTCTGGGAGACCTCGAAGAGCTTTTCGTTGCGCTCGTCAAAATCGGCCTCGGCGGCAGACTCGTGGCAGAACGCCTTGACGACCTTCTGACCGTTCATGACTTCCTCGATATGGCCCTCGACCACGCCGAGCTCGGTCTGCTGCGCAATGAAGAAGCGCGCGGAGTTGGAGCCGAGCAGCTTGGTCATAAAGGTCATAAAGGCGACGCCGGCGATGATGACCAGGCACATCCACACGCTGTAGTACAGCATGATAAAGAACACCGTGACGATGATGATGATCGTCATGAGCAGGTTGGGCAGCGACTGGCTGATCATCTGACGCAGCGTGTCGATGTCGTTGGTGTAGTGGCTCATGATATCGCCGCGCTGGTGCGTGTCGAAGTAGCGGATCGGCAGGTCCTGCATGCGGTTGAACATCATCTCGCGCAGCTTCTCGAGCGAGCCCTGCGTGACGATAGCCATGGCGCGGTTCCAGAAGAGCGAGGACAGGACGCCGACGCCGTAGATGCAGGCGAGGGTGGTCACGAGCTGTGCGATCTTGGGCTGCGCGGCGTCCCAATCGCCCGACTGCCACGATTCGCTAATAATTTGCAGGGCGCTCTGCAGGAAGGTCGCGCCGATGGAGTTGATGATGGCGCAGAGCACCACGCCGGCGACGACGAGGGGCAAAAGCACAGGATAGAAGCCAAAGAGCGTCTTGATGAGGCGCGACATGGTGCCGCCCTTGCGGTTGAGCGCGCGCTCGGCAGTCGTTGCCTTACTCATGTGCCTCGCCTCCTTCCTGGGTCTGAGCTTGCGTTGCGGATGCCTCGGTGTCGGCCTCGACGGCCCCTTCGCCCTCGGCAGACATCTTGTTTTGCGAGGTAAAGGTCTCGCGGTAGATCTCGCTCGTCTTAAGCAGCTCGTCATGGTTGCCGATCTGCGCGATACGGCCGCCCTCCATGACGATGATGCGGTCTGCGTCCTGCACGGAGCTGATGCGCTGGGCGATGATGAGCTTGGTCGTGTTGGGCAGATAGCTTGCCAGGCCTGCGCGAATCTTGGCGTCGGTCTTGGTGTCGACGGCGCTGGTGGAGTCGTCCAGGATCAAGATCTTGGGGCGGCGCAGCAGGGCACGCGCAATGCACAGGCGCTGCTTCTGACCGCCCGAAACATTAGAGCCGCCCTGCTCAATCCAGGTGTCGTAGCCCTTGGGGAAGCCGTCGACAAACTCATCGGCGCAGGCCAGATGTGCCGCCTCGCGGACTTCCTCGTCGGTGGCGTTCGGGTCGCCCCAACGCAGATTCTCGGCGATGGTGCCGCTAAACAGCACGTTTTTCTGCAGCACCATGGCGACCTGGTGGCGCAGCGCGTCCAGGTCGTAGTCGCGCACGTCCACGCCGCCCACGCGCACAGCGCCTTCGGTGGTGTCGTACAGGCGGGCGATGAGGTTAACGAGCGTGGACTTGGCCGAGCCGGTGCCGCCGATGATGCCGATGGTCTCGCCGCTCGTAATGTGCAGGTCGATATCGTCGAGCGCCTGGCGTTTCGCATGCGCGGAATACTTAAAGCTCACGTGGTCAAAGTCGATGGAACCGTCGGCAACCTCGAGCACGGGCTCGGCGGGATTGGCGATCGTGGGCTCGGCGGCCAGCACCTCGGCAATGCGGTGTGCCGATTCGTCGGCCATGGTCACCATGACAAAGATCATCGACAGCTGCATCAGGCTCATGAGAATCTGGAAACCATAGGTAAAGGTCGAGGAGAGCTGGCCCACGTCGAACAGCGTGCCCTGGCTTGTGATGATGAGCTTGGAGCCCAGGTAGATGATGACGACAAACGCGCCGTTGACGCAGATGTTCATCATGGGGTTGTTAAAGGCGAGCAGCTTCTCGGCGCGGGTGAAGTCCATCTGGACGTCGCGCGCGGCGGTCGCGAACTTCTCCTTCTCAAAGTCTTCGCGCACGTAGCTCTTAACCACGCGCATGCCGGTGACGTTTTCCTCGACGGACTCGTTAAGGGCATCGTACTTGTGGAACACGCGCGAGAAGATGGGGCGCACCTTAAAGATGATAAAGAACAGTCCAAAGCCCAGCAGCGGAATGATGACCAGGTAGACCATGGCGACGCTGCCGCCCATGATAAACGCCATGGTAAAGGCGAAGATCAATACCAGCGGCGCGCGCACGGCGATACGGATGATCATCATAAAGGCCTGCTGCACGTTGTTGATATCGGTGGTCAGGCGCGTGACGAGCGAGGAGCTCGAGAACTCATCGATGTTGGCAAAGCTGAACGTCTGGATCTTGTAGAACAGGTCGTGACGCAGGTTCTTGGCGAAGCCGCAGCTCGCATGGCTGCAGGTGACGCCGGCCGCGGCGCCAAAAGCAAGCGACGTCAGCGCGATGAGCACCAAAAAGCCTGCGGTGGGAAGCATCTCGGCTACGGTGGCGCCGTCTTTGATGGCGTCGATCAGGTTGGCGGTGATAAATGGAATCAGCATCTCGCAGAGCACCTCGCCAAGCACGAGCAACGGCGTGGCAACAGTGACTTTCATATAGTCGCGGATGCTACCCATGAGGGTTTTAATCATCCAGTTCCTCCCAGGTTTTGCGGATTTTCTCGAGCATTTCGGCGAGCTGCTCGCGCTCGTCGTGGGTGAGCGCGCTAAAGGCTCGTTCTCTAAAGCGGATGCGGGCCGCCTGGTCGATGCGGGCGTTTTCCCGGCCGGTTTCGGTCAGGCGAATGGTGAGTTGCCGGCGGTCCTTGGGGTTACGACTGCGCTCGATGAGGCCGTTGAGCTCGAGCTTGGACAGGATCTCGGAAAGCGACCCCGGCTTGAGGTCAAAGTGCATGCCGAGTTCCTGCTGCGACATCTCGCCGCCGGGCTGCTTGGCCAGTAGGCAGATGATGGGCGCCTTGCCGGACACGCCTCCGCCATGAAAATGCATGTAATGGCCGCAAAAGCCCAGGCCGCTCAGGATGCGCTTGGCGAGTTTGTCTTCGGCGCTGACCGCTTCGGGTATGTCTACCGGTTGCGATGGGTCACCGCCGGGCTCATGCGGAAGGACGAGTGGATCAACACACATATCTAAGCTTTGCTCCTTTCTTTAGTTAGGTAGTGGAATTGTTTTGTGCCTAACCAATTTAGGAGCGTGAGAAATCAATGTCAAGGTACCAAACTTATTATGTTCGAGCGGCACTTGGGGACACTCCTTGCACCATTTACCGGTGATTCGTAGGGGGCGGAGGTAAACGGAGCAATTTCGAAACCTTTCCGCAACAATTTGCCCTTCGTGCCGCTCGACTCCGCTCGCAATGCCCCCTGCGCTACACTTAGTCGCACTGTGGCGCTGCTGCGCCGCGCCCGAAACAAGGGAGACCCTCATGAAGAACACTCAGCTGCTGCTGATCAACGATATGTGCGGCTACGGCAAGGTCGCGCTTTCCGCCATGCTGCCGGTGCTGTCGCACATGGGCTACCGTATCCATAACCTGCCGACGGCGCTCGTTTCCGACACGCTCAACTACCCCAAGTTCTACATCCACGACACCACGGAGTACGTGCGTCAGAGTCTTGCCATCTGGGAGGAGCTCGGCTTTGAGTTCGACGCCATCTCGACCGGCTTTATCGTGACCGAGGAAGAGACGCGCATCATCTCGGACTTTTGCCACCGCCGTGCGCAAAAGGGCACCAAGGTGTTCGTCGACCCCATCATGGGCGACAACGGCAAGCTCTATGCGGGCGTGCCCGAGTCCACGATCGGTCTCATGAGGCACCTGCTCGAGTGCGCCGATTACGCGGTTCCCAACTACACCGAGGCCTGTCTGCTCACCGATACGCCTATTGCAGAGCAGATCACGCCCGACGAGGCCCTCGTCCTTGTGAACGCCGTGCGTGAGCTGGGTGCCAAGTCGGTGGTCATTACGAGCGCCGTAGTCAATGGCACGAACGCGGTTATCGGTTACGACCATGTGGCGGGGGAGTACTTTACGATTCCCTTTGAGCTCATTCCGGTCTATTTCCCGGGCACGGGCGACACGTTCTCGGCGGTGCTCGTCGGCCGCGTTATGGCAGGTTGGAGCTTACAACGCGCGACGTCCGATGCCATGCGTGTGGTGGCTGAGCTTATCGAGCGCAATGCCGACCAAGAGGACAAGTCGGCCGGCCTTCCCATCGAGGCCTGCCTGGATGTGATTGACCATGAGTAATGCTGACGAGGGTGGCGTCAAGCTTGCGGGCGAGAACAGGCCGCTCGGCGCGCCGCGTGGCAAGCGGCCGCGTATCCGCGTGAGCTGCGTGGACCAGCTGGGGACGTGCCGCTGCCACCATGGTCATAAGCCGGGCGACGTTTTTGACTTCGACCGCGATCGCGGCAAGATGTGCTCCATGGCCTGCCACGTGGGCTTTCCCTACATCGATATCCTGCGCTATGGCGGAACCGTGCCTGGCAACGAGCCTGGTACGGCAAAGTTCTGCTGCCCCGAGGTCGATACGCTGAACGTTTGGCTTGCCGAGATCGTCGACGAGTAACCGAGCGTGGATTTTCTCCCGTTTAGAGCGCGCTAGAACGCTCAAAGTGGGAGATTATCCACGCTCGATTTGTATGCGGGAGATTATCCACGCTCGTTTTATGCCGATGGCTTGGGTCGCGTGCCCGTGCGCTTACAGCTGCTCGAGCATCGCCGTGCAGCCGTCGAGCACGTCGCGGTAGGTGGCATCGAAGTTGCCGGTGTACCAGGGGTCGGCCACGTCGCCGGGGCGCTCGGTCCAATCGAGCAGGCGCGAGATCTTGTCATCGGGGTCCTTGCCAAAGATACGGTACAGGCCACGCGCGTTCTCGTCGTCCATATAGACAATGTGGTCCCAGTCGCCATACTCCGCGCGACGCACCTGACGTGCGCGATGTGCGACGACGGGAATCCCGACTTCGCGCAGCTTGGCAACGGTGCCGTGGTGTGGCGGGTTGCCGATCTCCTCGGTCGAGGTCGCAGCGGAATCAATGACAAACTCGCCCGCGCGCCCGGCGCGGTGCACCAGCTCGGTAAACACCGACTCGGCCATCGTCGAGCGGCAGATGTTCCCATGGCATATAAACAGGATTCTGTGCACCCTTGGATTTCCTTTCAAATATCAGGGTTTCTGCAGGTGATAAACGCTGTTCGTATGTCATCGCCCAGTCGCGGAATCCCGAATCGACTCGTGTATGAGCGGATATTTTCCGCCGCAAAAGTTGTAAATTCGGTTGTAAACCTCGCGGATTTACAACTTCGTACACTTTAGCTTACACGGCACCATCCGTCATGCGGAGCATGTCGTCCCTCACATCCTCGAATCCGAGGTGGGTGTACGTGTTGTATGTCACGCTAATGTCCGAGTGCCCCATGATGTACTTGAGCTTCGCGGGGTCCATCCCCTTGCGAGCCATCTTGGAGCAGAACGTGTGTCGGCATACATGCGGGGTAATCTTGGGAAGCTCCTTCTTGTAGATGCTATTGTGCTTGCGGAGGGAGAGCTGGAAGTACTTCTCCCAGTGCATCGCAACCTTCGGCATGTCGTTTTTGTCTAGAAGCAGGAATCCGCTCACTCCGTTAACGACGGGCTCGACAGGTGGGTTGGCACGCTTTTGAAGGATTGCCTTGAAGCATTCTTTGACTTCCTCGGACATGGGTACGTATCGCTCGCCGCTTTTCGTTTTGGGGCGTTCGATGTAGTACCTCATATCGCTGCCCCTCTGCAGCTGCTTGTTGACGCGGATGCTTCCGTTTTCGAAGTCGAGGTCAGATTTTGTGAGGCCGCAGAACTCCGAGATGCGCAGCCCCGTGTTGAAGAGGATGTAGAACGCTTCATAGTATCGCGAGTAATGCTTATCTCCCTTGATGAAATCGAGGAACCTGCGCTCGTCCTGTGGGGACAAGGCCTCGCGCTCAATGGAGTCATTGACGAGTACGGTGGCAAGCTCGAAGTTGAACGGGTTGCGCCTGATGAGGTCGTCTTCCTCCGCTAGCTGGAAAGCTGGGCGAAGCACTCCTCGAATGCAATGAATCGCGCTGTAGCTTTTCCCGAGTTCGCCTTGAAGATAGATGAGCCAATTCTTCGCGTCGAGCGTCGTTACATCGCCGATCTTCCTGCTTCTGAACTCGTCCTTGGCGAGAAAGTTCATAACCGTCTTATAGCCCGCGCGCGTAGTCGGGCGCACCGCCGTCTTGGTCGCGACGTACTTTTCAACCAATTCGAGAACGGTCATCCCGCTTGGTGCAACGCGGTCAAACAGATCGCGTTGCACCTGCTTCTCGATTTCGCGGAGGCACGGCCCCGACTTTTTGCCCTTGGGAGGGAGGTCGTGCGTGGTAAGCGTCCACGAGTACTTGTACTTCGTCTTGCCTTTCACGTCTTTGAACTTGAAATAGTACTGGCCGTTCGGGCGCTGCCCCTCTCCTTGGCGAAGGATGCGCCCCTTGCTGTCTTTCCTCGTGGGCACTCTTGTCACCTCCTCTCCTTATGGATGTGCCCCGATGCTGCTTCGCTGGTGCATCGGGGCACATAATTGCTAGTGGTACGGGCTGCGCGGGATTGCTTTCGAGAACCCTAGCGACGATTCGTGTTCCAATACAGCAGATCGCTTACAAAGTAATAGCGATGAGATGAGTCATAGCAGTGACGAAGATGCGCAGGCCCGATGCCATCACCGCTGTCTACCATCAACTGCAAAAGCCTGGTTGCCCCAAGAAACTTCTTTGCCTCCTCTTCGTCAACGACCAACATGGCATTTTCGAGCATGCTGTACACAGAGTTCTCAGACGCATCCTGAACACTTGTCTCCTTGCTCATTCGAGCCTCCTTTTCAATCGGCGTTGCTTGCAACGCAATTTCAATTCGACCCGAGAGTACCCGCACCGTTGCGCATCAGCAAATCGAAAAAACCCTGATAAATCAGTATTTTTGTTTGCATCCGTTCATAAATGAGGAGAAAAAAGTCAGTGCTATATTTCGAGATTCACGGGGTCTCCATACGCATGCCCTTCGCCCGTGCGCATCTCGCTTCGCTCGATGCTCGTGGGTTTATTTGTATGAAGTACGCGGGCGTTGGGCATGGGACTGTCGGCTATGCCGACCGCAGCGCACGCTGCGTCAGTCCCCCTTATGCCCTTTTGCCTTTTTTGCCCCCGAAGCGTATAGCGGAGGGAGCCAAGGCGATTTCTCCTGATATATGGCGTGAAACGCTGTAGAAAACAAGGCATGTTTTAGGGGTTGGATCTGTCGAAGATTGCGACAGTTGTAGAAAGCGCTTCGAAAAGCCCCATAAACGGGGCGATCTTCTCGGAGGATTTTCTACAAGTTCAGGCGTAAAGTGACGACGTGTAGAAAGCGCGTCTTGAGTGCGCGCGGAGCAAAAAATAAAGGGCGCAGCGATTGTTTTCGCTGCGCCCTTCGGCGTCGTTTCAGTCGTAGATTATCGGAGCGGGCACGAGCTGCCAAGCTGTGCCTAGATGATTTACCCCAAGGACGTACAGGTCAAGCTCCTCGTCGTAGAACACCGGCTCGCCCGTGTGCTCCATGACAAACGACGGGTCCTGTATGATGTACCACTGGAAAATCTCCTCCCACGGCGCCCAGTCCCCGCTCACAAGCTCAAGCGGGCGTTTTGCCATCTCGTTCGCGAGCACCATTCCGCCGCACGTCTCGGCGAGGTCGGCGTAGGTCTTGATGCCGTAGTCACTCATCGCTCTCCTCCTCTTCCCGCTCCTCGATTCGCTTGAGGCATTCCGCCACGCAGTAGCGCATGGTGCGCAGGGCCTCGCAGTCGATGCTCTCCGCGAGGATGTCCCCGTCGAGGACGACCTCGCCCAGAGCGTTCACGAACCGCCACTCCATCACGTTGTCGATGCGCCTGAGCACGTCCTTCAGGGTGCCGCTGTCGCGCATGGGGGCGTTGCCGTCCACCTTCGCCATGCGCTCAAGCTCCTTGGCCTTCGCCGAGCAGATGCGGGCGGTGCGCCTGAGCACCTGCGCCCTCCACATGGCCTCCTCCTGGGGGCTGTTGGGTTCAAGACGCTCCTTGTCCATCGTGTACCTCCTTATCTCCGTTTCAGAGGCACCCGACGCCGCAGGCGTCTTTCACGCATGCCCATCCAAAGCCCAGCGAAAGACCTCCGAAAGACCTTCAAAGGTCGGTGCGCCGTCGCTGATCCTGTTTCGCGGTATTCCGGAGCATCTGGGCAAAAACAAAGGGGAGCACCCGTTATACGGATGCTCCCCTTGTTTGGGAAACGGACACCTGCACGCGACCGGAGGGAGCGCGCGGGTCTGTGAGGGCTATGCCCGAACACAGTACGTGCCGTGATGGTTTCGTCGTTACTGACGAGCACCGCACGAACTGCAATACACGTAGTCCACGTAGTCCTCGTAGTAACCGTGGTCTTCCTGATGGGAACCGACCTGAACCTGCACGGTCTTTTTGATGTTCTGGTAGCTGGAGTAATCCACGCCGTTGTACAGGCCGTTCTCGTCGGCGTTACGCAGGGCGTTGACGATGATGGCATTGAGGTCGTCCCGCGTGAATCCGTTCTCGAACCAGTACTCCGGTCCTTTTGCGATGTATTGGCCGGGAGTGCCGGTTGGGACATAGAAACGCGCTCCGTAGACTGTCTGCGTCTCGTAGTCGGGGACCGTCACCATGTTGGATACCCATCTCTGCGCGGTGTGCTGTGTCCACGAATGCTGGTGGGCAGGCGTGCTCGGCTTGTGGGAACCGCCGGCGTTTCCAGAGTTGGAGTTTCCGGTGTTGGAGCCGGAAGCGTTGGCGTTTCCGCCGGAAGGCTTGTCGGCGGGCTTGCCGATGGTGTCGGCGGGCTTGCCGTCGATATCGACACCCTCATCGGCCTTGGATGCGTTCTCCTTCGTCTCGTCGGAGACGTTCGGGTTGGCGCTCACGTTACCGTCGAGCTTGTCGAGGATGCCAGTGCCCGCATCGCCCTTCAAGGTCACGTCGCCGTTCTTGATGGCGTCCTTGGTCTTGTTGACGATGTCCGCGAGCATATCGTCGGTGACCTTGTCAGCGGGAATCTGCGCCATAGGGCAGTTGATGGCAGGCGCGGTCTTCGCGTCGGCGTCGACGGTGATGTCGACGGGAGCGCCCGTGTCGTAGATGTCGAAGGCGGAACCGTCGGAGTTGACGGGGCTGACGAAGCTCACGGTGTAGTCGCCCTCGGCGAGTGCGACCGTGGAAGTGCCCTTGTTGCCCTCGGCATCGGGGGTCACCGCGTGGTAGAAGTCCACATCGTCGCCCTCGATATGGGCGATGGCGGGCGTGGAGTTCTCGTCCCAGCCGTGGTCGGCCGTGACGTTGAGGGTCACATCGACAGTTCTTGACTCCTGCTGTTCTGGTTGTTGCCCGGACGTTGCGAACGCTCCACTTGCCATGGCTATCGCAACAACGATCGCAACAACGATCGCAGCGGCTATCGCTGCGGCTTGGGGCTTATGCGAGCGCGCCCACTGGGATAATCCGTTCATTATCCATCCCCCTTTCTTTCATGGTGGTTTCGAGTTACCTCGTTATGTCAACCGCGTCATTACCTAGCGCTTTCCCATCGCGCGAGCCATCCAGTCGAGGTTGCCGCTCGCACTGGCGGTGTTCGCGTTGATCTGCTGAGCCTGATTGAGAATCTGCCCCTGCATGAACAGGTTGCCTATCTGCAGCATGTTGCCGATGCGCTGCTGGTTGAGAATCTGCTGCTGGCCCGCTTCCATACGGCGCTGGTGCATCTCGGTCTCGTAGAGGTTGACCATCTCCTGTACGGTGGTGGCGCGATGGTTGCGCACGGCGGCGAGGAAGAAATCCACGGCTTCGATGCTGTCGTAATCCATGGGGTACCACGGGGCGACCTGCGAAGCCCATTGCTGCTGTACGGCGAAAATCTCCTGCTTGGTTTGCTCGATGCTCTGGGCTAGGGCCTGGTTGTTGGCTTCAACTTGTTGGTTGCTTTGGTCAATCGCGGCATTTATCTGGGAGCGGCTTTTGTCCGCTGTCTTCGCTATGACCTTGTATAGAATCGCACCGATGATAGCTGAGACGATGAGGTTCACGACGTTCCAGACCGTCGTCTGAAGCTCCATACCCCCAATTGGGAAAAACGGCATGGTGACAGGGAATGTGAGCACCCTCAATGGGGTGCTCGTGATAAGCGTGAACGCGATAAGGAAGCCCCCGATTGCATAGAGAACAGGGTGCCTTTTAGTCTTCTTTTCCGTCTTGGTGGCAAACTGAGTGGTGAGCTGGTTGATGCGCTGCTGAAGGGCAACCACCCTATGCATCAAATCGTGCGCCGTGGCAACGCCTGGCAACAAACTTGCCTGTTCCTCCATGTTTGCTCCTTTCTATTTCACGGATATAGCCCGAGCTGCCATCGGGCTATATCCGTGCGTATCTACTGCCTAGTCCACCTCTATCCCTTCGGTATCGGGGGTGTCCCACGTGAAGCCCGCGTGCCCCTCGTTCACGACGGTGGCGAGGCCGGAGTAACCGCCGAAGGTCGTGCCATAGACGGTCTGGGTGGTCGAGTAGGTGGGTGACCAGAGTTCGATGGACTTTTTGGTCGAGCTGAACGCGCTGTCGGGGATCTCGGCATTATTGTCCCAGCCGTAGTCTATTAAAATGCGAAAGCGTGTTCTGTCGCTTGTTAGGTCGCTTTCATCCGCATTGATGTTTGCTTGGTAGAAGGAGAACTCTGCGAGCTGGAAAACAAGCGACTCGTTCGCCGCCGCATTACCGCTGCCATCTGTTTCGAGACGGAGCGTATAGGGCTTCGCCTCGGGTTCTTGATAGGCGGCAGCTTTATTGAATGCCTGTCCTTTGTTTGCAGCGTCGAGAGCATCCTGCGTGTTGTCCAACGTGGTCTGGTATGTCTCGACGATCTGGGCTCGGTCTTCCTCGGGCGCATTCTCGATGCCATAGTCTCCGTAGTAGTTTGTCGAGTCGTACGTACCGGCGTCCGCCTCTGCCTTCAATGTGTCATAGCATTGCTGCCACGCTTGGATAGCTTCATCGGTGGCATCGATTGCCGCCTGCTTCGCGGCATCGAAGGCTGCTTCGTCCTGCTGCTTTGCCAGCTCGACGATTTCATCGTCGGACAGACCGTCGAGGTCGCCAAAGGTCAGACTCTCGCACTGGTAGCTCGCAACGTTGCCGTTCCCGTCGAAGGATAGGACTTCCTCGATTGCCACGTCCTTTCCTAGCTGCTTGTCGCCGTCGTAGACCATCCACACGCCCGCCTGGCCGAAAGCCTGCGAAGCAGGCACGGGCTCGCTCGCGTTCTTGACGCCTTTGCCTGAACCGCTACATCCAGTCAGCCCAAGGCCCGCGACGGCAACTGTCCCGATACCGAATAGCTTGAGCGCGTTTCTCCTCGTGTACTGCTTCATGGTTGTTTTCTCCTTTTGCGTTCGCTTGCTTTGTCGATTTAGCTTGTTGCTCGATGCTTTCCCGTCGGCTTTGATGGGAAGGGGGCAAGTCGAACGACTGCCCCGGTAAAGATTCCGGAGCCGTTCGGCTTGTCCCTATGCAACTTATTGTTGTTGTTGGCTTTCCTGCTGTGCCTTGAGCCACTCTCTCGCGTTGAGCTGATCCTGGAATTGGGAGTTCGTCATGCCGTCGCCGCGGACGGAGTTGGGATCGTTCGGGTCCCATGACTTGGTGAGCCCGATCGTCAGATACTTCTCCAGGCCGTCTCCCGCCCCGTTGCCGACATATACGTTCAGTCCGGTGCCGGTCGCGCCGAGTTCCTGCGTGCCGTATACCGGCCACGGGTTATCTTTCGCAACGGCGATGCAGATTGCGCCGCCGTAGTCGTTGGCCGGTTTGTGCGAAATCTGCCACGTGTGGTCGTCTAGCTGGGTCACGCTCCACTCGTTCTGCTTCCAATCGGACGGCACGTCCACGTAGAAGTAGTCGGTCGTGAACGAATGGCCACCGCTGGATGCCTGGTCCGTTGACGTCTGCTCGCTCTCGGAAGTGCTCGCCTCGGTGCTCTTATTCGCCTCGTCGGTCTTTTTCTCTTCCTCGGCCTTCTTGGCCGCCACGGCGTCGTCCCTGCGTTTTTGTGCCTTCTCTTTGAGCTTGTCGAGCTTTGACGAGCTTATGCCGCTGTCCTTTGCTGCCTTATATGCCGCATCGATCTGCGCGTCCGTCACCTCTTCTGCGGGGACAGGCTTGATGGTGATTTCCTTCTTGACGTTGACTTTGCCGTCCTTGTCGATGCTGACCTTCGTGGACGCGCCCTTGGTGTCGTAGATGGTTCCGTCCGCCGCGATGGGTGACGCCTCGATCGCAAGGCGGTAATCTCCCGGCCTGAGGGCGATGTCCGAAGAGTCCGACCCCGCGTGGAACACGCTGTCCACACTGTTGCCCGAGGAGTCCTTTCCGGTGGCATGGATGGTGATCTTCGTGCCCTTTCGCGTGTCAAGCCCTTCGGCGTTTACGACGAGGGGAACGCCGTAGGTCTTGGACACCTGCGCCGAGAGATATAGATAGGCGCCTCCGCAGCAGATGGCGACCACCGCCGCGATACCTATCGCCACCCACAGTGCCGCCCGCTTCTTTTTGCCGGATCTGTCAGCCATCTTTTATCCCGCTTCCTTCCTCCGTGATGTCTGTTCGCTCTTGAGAAATTACTTTGAGGCGCGCATACGCTCCATGAAGACGCCGGCCGAGATGAGCGCCAAGGATACTGCGAGCGTTGCGAGGAAGGGGAGGATGTTGTCACCCGTCTTGGGCAGCTCGCCGTTCTTGGCATCGGTTTTTGCGTTCGAGCCATTCGAGCCGTTTGCCTGCGCTTGCTTTTTCTGCTCGGTCGACGTCCCGAGGGCAGCGACGGTCTCGGTCTTGGTGGCGCCGCATTTGGTGCAGGTGTAGGTGAGCACGCCCTCCTTCGTCGCGGTGGGCTCGGTAGTCACGGTGCCCTTGTCCCATGTGTGGTCGGTCGCCGCGATCTCGCGCGTCTGGACGGCCCCGCAGATATCGCATGTCAGCTGCTCCTGCCCGGGCGCGGTGCAGGTCGCGGGGGTCGTGACCTTCCAAGTACCTTCGTGCGCGTCGCCGTCGATGGCATGGAACTCAACGGTGTTCACGCCGACCTCCTGACGCCACTTCGCATAGCGCTCCGCCTCGGTCCCCTTGTAGCCGATGATGCGGCAGTTGAGAATGGGCGTCGAATGGATGGCCGTGACGGATTTGGGGATCCAGACATTCTTGAGGCTGTCGCATTGGTTGAGGAACTGGTCGGGGATCTCGGTCACGCCCTCCTCGACATGCACGTTCTCAAGGCTGGTGCAGCCGTAGAACTGCGCGTTGCCGCCGCCGCCCCATGTGGAACCGGAGGGAATGGTCACCGAGGTGAGCTTCTTGCAGTAGACGAAGACATCGGAATGCCAGTCGACGTTTGCGGGCAGCTTGATCTCGGTGAATCCCGCATTCTGGAACGCGCAGTTCCACACGCGCTCCAGCCCATCGTTCAGATGGACCTCGGTGAGGCTAGGGTTGTCCGCGAATGCGGAGACCCTGATGGTCTTCACCGTGGAGGACAGCGTCACCTTATGCAGGTTGCTGTACTGGACGCTACCGTACGAGGCGAACGCGGTGCCGGGGATTTCCGTGACGCCCTCGGCAACCTTGACCTCTGTGATCTGCGAGGCGTACTGCGTCCAGTCATATGTGGTTGCCGTGGGGATGTCCGCCGTCAACGTGAGCACGCCGTCGTTGAGTGTCCAGCCGTTGCCGCTGATTTCCTCGGCATAGGCGCCGCGCGCGCCGGACAGCAGTGCTACGCACAGGGCGAACACGCCCGCGAGGGTCAGCACCCCTCTTTTCCATGTCGTTGATTTCATCTTCCCTTTTCCTTTCTTTTGGGTTTACGTTTTCGTTAAATCGGCCGGTTACAGTCCGTTGCGTTTGCCGAACACATCGCGCGCGATCCAATCGACGTTCCTGCTCGTGCTTGCGGTGTTCGCGTTGATCTGCTGGGCCTGGTTGAGAATCTGCCCCTGCATAAAGAGGTTGCCGATCTGGAGCATGTTGCCGATGCGCTGCTGGTTGAGCATCTCCTGCTGCCCCGCCTCCATGCGTCGCTGGTCCATCTCGGTCTCGTAGAGGTTCACCATCTCCTGCACGGTGGTGGCGCGATGGTTGCGCACGGCGGAGAGGAAGAAGTCGACGGCTGCGGTGTTGTCATAGTCCATGGGGTACCACGGCGCGACCTCTGCCGCCCAACGTTGCTACACGGTGAAGATCTCCTGCTTGGTTTGCTCGATGCTCTGCGCGAGCGCCTGGTTATTTGCGTCGACCACGGCGTTGTTGTTGTCGATATAGACGTTGCGGCGGGCGCGGGACGTGTCGGCCGCCTTGGCGATGACCAGGTAGAGGACCACGCCGATGACGGCGGAGACGATCAGGTTTATGGCATTCCAGACGTCCCTTTGGAGGTCCGGTCCTCCGGTCGCGTAGAACGGGAGGGAGAACGGATACGTGAGCGCGCAGAGCGGCGTGCTCGTGATGAGCGTGAAGGCGATGAGGAAACCGGCTATGGCATAGAGCACGGGGTGCCGCTTGGTCTTCCTTGCTGTCTTTTGCGAGAACTGCGTGGTCAGTTGGTTGATGCGATTTTGCAGATTGACCACGCGATGCATCAGGTCGTGCGCGGTCGTGATTCCCGACAGCAGATCTGCCGTTTGTTCCCCCACGGCCTTTACCCTTCTCCTCGATATGCGGGTGCGCCTTCGGCGCACCTGTTTTCGGAATGCTGACTATTGCTCATAATTGAACTTGATAGGCAATAATTAGCCCTTACAGTTTATTATACTTACAGAAAAATGCCCATACGATTCAAGTCAGATTGATTCGTATGGGCGGTGATAGTGTGAAATATTTCGAAATAGGCCAACGCATACGGCGGTACCGTAAGGCCTGCGGGATGTCGCAGGAGGCGCTGGCAGGAAAGGTCGGCATCTCCGTCACGCATATGAGCCATATCGAGACCGGAAACACTAAGCTGAGCCTGCCCGTGCTATCGAAGATTGCCGAGGAGCTTTCGGTCAGCGCCGACGCGCTGCTGTCCGACGAGCCGAGGCCTGATAAGTCGACGCTTTCGTTAGAGGTGCGAGAGATCCTGGATTCGTTCGAGGTCGACGAGCTGCCCGTGGCAATCGAAGTGCTTCGGGCGCTGCGGGATGCGATGGCTAAAAGACGCGGCTAGGGGCGAATTCCAGCACTCAAAAGTTGTGAAAAAGTTGCATAGCAGCAAGATGAAAAGGGCAAACCACTCATTTACGAGGCGGTTTGCTCCTTTAGTCAAATGTTCCCATGACAGATAAACAGTACACGTTGCATAGGACGATACCTTTCATATGGAAGGCTGCTAAAGAGTCGAAGCCGGGTGCATGCCAAGTTTTATTTCTTGGCCAGTTTGAAGTAGCGCTCAAATATCAATTCGAAAACGTAATAGAACATTAATCGACTGTCGAGGTCCATGCTGCCCAAGCGGATTTCTTTTTGCACGGTGTAGATAGGGTAGTCGGCTAGTTTCGAGAGAGAATTTCGAGAAAAGCCGGTGAGCGTGACGACCTTGCATCCGCGCGTTTTGGCTATCGATGTGGCGTCAATAGAAACCTGCGTCTCGCCGCTTACGGAAACGCTGAAGACCAGGTCGTTTTTGCCGAGGAGTTCTGCGTAATGCCTCATGACGTGGCGTTCACTGAGCGTGTCGGTATTCTTGCCCATTATTTTGAGCTTTTCAGCCATCTCGAGGCACGGGTATTTCGAAAAGCCCGAGCAGAAGAACACGATATGCGAGGCGTCCTGGATAAGACTTACAACCGAATCGATGACCCGGTCGTTAAGCAGATCTTTGGTCTGTACGAGCTGGGTATCAAGAGGAAGTGCCTCGATAGTGAATCGATTGCGGTCGAGTGAGGCTGAATATGACCGCTTGAGTTCCGTAAACCCCGAGAAGCCAAGTTTATGGGCAAGCCTGACGATTGTATTGGGAGCGACGAAGAACCGTTCGGCAATGCTCTTAAGCGTAACATCGTCAATATCATCACGCAGTTCGATGATGTAGCGCATGATCTCGCTTTCGAGATCGTTGAGCTTGCTCTCGCCAGCTCGCACATGATCATAAAAAGATTCTTGATCTTTCATAAGATGTTTCAGCCCCTCGCACCTCGTCGTACATATGGTACCGCTTTGTGTAGCCAGGTGAGAAATCGGTAATCGGTCAAGATTGTCTATTGCCCACGAGCTGGGCAAACGTGCGTGTCTGCCTACACATATCTGTGTCGTGAGCGAAATCATGTGTCCCCGTTTCGCATTGGCCCACACGGGGACTCGCAAATGACCTTATGTCGCAAAATATCAATCGAAACGAAGCAAGCCGAGGACAGCCGCGGAGCCCAAGGTCTTCGAGAACACCGATCAGCCAACCCTGGAGGGACGGAACATGAAGGATAAGCTCAATATTGTGATCGTTGGCGGCGGCTCCACGTGGTGCCCTGGCATTCTTAAAGCCCTGACCAAGCATATGGACATTCTGCCGCTGAACCGCGTGATGCTCTATGACATCGATGCCGAGCGCCAGCGTCCGATTGGCGAGTTTGGCAAGATCCTCTTCGCCGAGGAGGAGCCCGGTGTGGAGTTTGGTTACACCACCGATAAAGACGAGGCTTACACCGACGTCGACTTTGTGCTCTGCCAGATTCGTACCGGCGGCTACGAGATGCGCAGCAAGGACGAGAAGATTCCGTTGCATATGGGAATCATCGGCCAGGAAACGGTGGGCCCTGGCGGCATGGCTTACGGTATGCGCTCCATGCATGACATGGTTGAGATCGTCAACGACGTTCGCGCTCATAGCCCGGAGGCGTGGATTATCAACTACACCAACCCGGCTGCTATTGTGGCATATGGTCTCGAGCGCGTCCTGCCCGATGAGCGTCGCGTCCTCAACATCTGCGACCAGCCTGTCAACCTCATGCGCTCTTACGGTCGCCTGCTCGGTCGCGATATGAGCAAGACGGAGCCCGTGTACTTTGGCCTCAATCACTTCGGTTGGTTCAAGCACATCTACGATGAAGAGGGCCATGACCTCGTCCCGCAGATTAAGGAGTACACGGAGAAGAACGGCTTCCTTCCTGCCGATGCCGAGCAGCGTGACCAGTCCTGGCTCGACACCTACGCCATGGTCAAGGACATGCTCGAGGACTTCCCCGACTATCTGCCCAACACTTATCTGCAGTACTATCTGTATCCCGAGTACAAGGTCGCTCACCTCGACCCCGACTACACTCGCTCCGACGAGGTTATCAACGGTCGTGAGAAGCGCGTGTTCGCCGAGTGCGAGCGTGTTGCCAAAGTCGGCACCGCAAAGAATTCCTCGGTTGTGCAAAACGACGCTCATGGCGATATGATCGTGGAAATCACCTCGGCCATCTATCGCAACACCAACAAGACCTTCATTGTCATCGTGCCCAACAACGGCATTATCGAGGGCATGCCCGATGACGCCATGGTCGAGGTCGCGGCAAGCGTGGGCGCCAATGGCCCGCAGCCCTATGCTGTTGGCAAGATTGGCACCTTCTATCGCGGTCTTATGGAGAACCAGTACGCCTATGAGCGCCTGACTGTTGAGGCTTGGATGGAAGGTTCTTACGAGAAGGCTTTGCAGGCACTCACGCTTAATCGTCTGGTCGGTGACGCAAAGAAGGCGCGTAAGGTGCTCGATAAGCTCATCGAGGCCAATAAGGATTACTGGCCGGAGCTTAAGTAGCTAGTTCCATAGCGCTTGATAATTGTTATGGGGCGTGTGGGTTGTAGAGCTGCACGCCCCGTTTCTTTAAGAGGGGTATCCCATGAACAAAGATGAGCTACTGGCAAAGTTCCAGCGCCTGGGCAAAGTCCTCATGACGCCTGTCCTGATCCTGCCAATCGCCGGCATCCTTCAGGGCTTTGGCAATGCCTTTACCAGTCCCACCCTTACGGCAGCTGTTCCCTGGCTTGCTGCTCCGGGCTTTGCGATTTTCTTTTCGATTCTCAAGGCCGCTGCCGGCATCGTTATGAACAACATCCCGGTTATCTTCTCGATTTGTCTCGCCTATGGCTTCGCCAAGTCCGAGAAGGCTACCGCGGCGCTTTGTGGCTTTTTGGGCTACATGTGCATGAACTCTGTGATGGGCACGTTCCTTACGGCGACTGGCGTTATCGATCCCGCGAATCTTACGACGGGCCAGAGCACGATCCTCGGTATCACCACGCTCGACACTGGCGTTATCGGCGGTCTTTTGGTAGGCGCAATCGTCGCATGGCTGCATAACCGTTACTACAAGATTGAGCTGCCCGCCGTGTTCTCCATCTTTAACGGCACGCGCTTTATTCCGGCGGTGACGCTGCTCTCATGCAGCATCCTCGCATTGGTCATGTCCTTTGTTTTCCCGTTTATTCAGAACGCTCTCGGTGCGCTGTCCGAGTTCATCAAGACTACGGGTGCCTTTGGTGCATTTGTCTACGGCGCCGGCGAACGCATGCTCCTGCCTTTTGGCTTGCATCACTTTGTCTATTTGCCGTTCTTCTTCACGTCGCTCGGTGGCGTCGAGACCATCGACGGCCAGACCGTTCAGGGCGCTATCAATATCTACAACGCGATCCTGGGCTCTCCCAGCACGCCGTTTAACATCGAGGTCAGCCGTTTTGTCATGAACGGTAAGGTTATCTTCGCCATGTTCGGCCTGCCTGGCGCTGCACTCGCCTTCTACAAGACGGCGCTTCCCAAGAACAAGAAGAAGACCGCAGCGCTCATGATCGCCATCGTGGTTCCTTGCATCCTCTCCGGCATTACCGAGCCGCTCGAGTATTCCTTCCTGTTTATCGCGCCCATCCTCTACGTGTTCCACGCTCTCATGGCTGGTCTTGCCTATGCGCTGACCTATATCCTGCAGTTCAACGTGGCTGGCTCCGCGTCCTTCGGTGGCCCGCTCTTGTCGTTGATCTTTAACGGCATTATGGGTGCAGCCAAGGGCTCCAACTGGCAGGTTATCCTGTTCCTTGGCCCCATCTACTTCGTGGTGTACTACTTCGTCTTCAAGTTCATCATTCTTAAGAAGGACCTTAAGACCCCTGGCCGCGAGGAAGAGTCCGACGATGAGGCCGAAAAGGCTCCCAAGACCGTGATCAGCGACCTCATTCCCGCCATCGTTGAGGCAGTGGGCGGCGACAACAATATTAAGTCTGTCGAGGCCTGCTTCACCCGTCTGCGCATCCAGCTCAATGACTGTGACAAGGTGGTTGATGACGCCGAGTTTACCGAAAAGCTCGAAGCGCGCGGCATCGTGCATGTTAACGGTGGCGTGCAGATTGTGTACGGTAACATGGCTTCTAACTACGCAACCCAGATGCGCGAGCTGCTGGGTATGGAGTAAACGACTCAAACACACGATCAAGATTAATACAGGTCGGCGTCCGATTCTTCAATCGGGCGCCGACCTGTGCTGTTTTGGGGCGAATGGGCAAGTACATGACGTGCTCGCTGCTCTCTTTTGGCACTGCCTATCGTGTATTCGGACGCCTTGCGACGGTGAGGTGCGTTCTTTTCGGTCCTAGCGTGTTTGCGGCTAGCGCTGCGCCCGAAGTCGATTTGCACAGCTGATATACAGAGCGTTAACCGCGCTTTGTAGACTCATGCCCTCAACCAGGGCGGTCGAGTACTCGCTGAGTGACTCCGCGCTCACGGGTAGCAAGAGCTCACGCGTCCCGTTGTTATCGAATGCCATGTTGCTCGATATCCAAATAACGCGGCAGCCTCGCCGCTTGGCCTCAACGTAAAGATTGAAGATATGGCTCGTCTTTCCTGAGAACGATACAAAGATGGTTAGATCGTCGGGTTGGAGCAGACAGAGTGACGTCTCCTGTCCCTTGACGGAGCCAAATGAGAAGCACAGTCGGTTTACGCGGCTCAGCTTTTCGCAGAGTGAGCGGGCGGCGAGATTGGAGAATGAGCTTCCGTATACGTAGACATTTTGCGCATCGAGAAGCCAATCAACGGCCCGCTCGAGTCGATCCTCAGTGAGCAGGCGTTTTGTTTCAAGCAAAGAGGTCTCTACGATATCGAAATACCAGGGTATATCGATTTGCTTATGAGCCCTTGCCTCGGTTGTCTCACGCTGGAGCCAAGCGTTGAAGTCGTCAACTTGCTCTTTGAACGATCGAAAGCTCGAGCCGTTTACGCGCCTGCAGAAGCGCGAGATGGTCGCGGGCGATGTATTGCACGCGCGGGCAAGTTCTTCTATTGAGAGCTCTGGGACCTCGTCGTGATGGGAAAGGGCGTAGAGTGCGATGTGGGCGTCAAGGCTGCCGCCCTTCTCGACGTCTTCGATACAAGACCTGAGGTTCGAATAGACCTCGTACATCGACATTCAAATCACTCCAAACAATAATGCCCCGGAGCGGATATGCCATCTCCGGAGCATTGTGGTGAAGCTATGGGACGGATTTATTCCATGCCCAAGTATTCTCTCATTTCGACTTTGTAGACAGAAGCTTTATTGCCGTAAACGATCTGAACACCGCCGCCAACGTGCACGATGGCGCTGGCGCCGAGGTCTTTGGTGAAGACGCTATCGTCCTTGACTAGGGCGGTGTCTTTGAGGCTGAGCCTCAGGCGAGTGAAGCAGGCGTTGACGCCCGAGATGTTATCGGCGCCGCCCACGGCATCCACGATCTGCGGGATGAGGTCGCTTACCTGGACAGGTGCTTTGGAGTCGATGGCCGACGTGTCATCCGCTGTCTGCGTGTCATCATCCTCGCGGCCCGGGGTTTTGAGGTCAAATTTCTTGATAAAGGCGCGGAACAGCACGTAATAGATTCCGAAGTAAGCGATGCCGAGCGGAATAAGCCAGAACCAGTTGGAGCCTTTATCGGCGTTCATGATGCCGTTGAAGATCCACGAGAGGAGCGGTCCGCCGAAGGCGGAAGGCCCGGGCACATTGAACTGTACCAGGTAGGTGAGTACATACGCGATGCCGCACAGCAGGGCGTGGACCACATAGAGTACGGGCGCTACAAAGAGGAAGGAGTACTCGAGCGGTTCGGTTATGCCCATGATGGCGGCCGGAATGACGGCGGCGATCATGAGGGAGCCGACCTTCTTTTTATTCTCGGGACGGGCACAGTGGTAGATGGCGAGCGCCGCTGCGGGCAGGCCGCACATGGCGAACAGCACCTTGCCGTTCATGACGTATTTTGAGATGTCGATGTCGTACATCATGCCGGGCGTGTTGAGCATGGCGTTGTAGATGTTGACAGCACCCTCGACGGTCTGGCCGTCAACCTAGATGCTACCGCCCAGAGAAGTGAAGAAAAACGGCAGGTAGATGAAATGGTGCAGGCCGAAAGGCAGAAGCATGCGCTCGGAGAAGCCATAGATGAACGCGCCAAACACCCCGGTGGAATCGATGAGTGTCGAGGCGGCCTTTAGGCCGGTTTGCACAAACGGAAACACGAAGGCGAGCGCAACGCCCACTAGGCTCGCGAAAACGACGGTGAGGGCGGGGACGCAGCGTGTACCGTTGAAGATGCCGAGCACCGGCGGAAGCTGCACCTTATAGAATCGGTTGTGGATCCACGCGACTACCAAGCCGATGATGATGCCGCCGAATACGCCGGTGTCGAGTGTGGTTACGCCCAGGATGGCGTTCTGACCGGTCTGCAGGTTGGCGGGATCGATGGTGCCCAGCAGGATAAGCAGCTGACCCATGATCGTGTTCATGGTCATGTAGCCGATGAAGCCTGAGAGTGCGGCGGTCGCCTTCTCGGCTTTGGCGTAACCGTAGGCGATGCAGATCGCAAAGAGAACCGAGATGTTACCATTGATAACGTTGCCGGCTGCTTTGATGAGTGTGCTAAAGATCACCATCGGCTCGGTGCCCAAAAGCGGGCAGAGCGAGATGAGGTTAGCATTGGAAAGGGCGGAGCCCAGACCGACCAAAATGCCGGAAACGGGCAGGAGAAGGACCGGTGCCATGAGCACCTTGCCGAGTCTCTGGAACTCGCTGTAGAGCTTGCTTTCTTTCATGATGTTCCTTCGATGCGCGGGGAGTTAGGACAGGGTCGGCCAATAATCGCCGTTCGCTTCGATCAGGTCGTCGAGGATTTGGCGCGCGACGGTAGTCGAAGGGACGGTCTTGTTGATTGCGATGGCTTCGAGTGCCTTCTGGTAGGAATGCTCGTAATATGCGTCGACGGCGAGCTTCTCGCTGGCATTCTGCTCTTCGATAAGCCCCTTGTAAAAGGTGGGGATAGCAGGCTGGCTGATTGGTTCGGGGCCCCAAGAGCGCAGGTAGGCGGGGACCTCGACCATGGCGTCGTCGGGCAGATTGGGGATGGCGCCGTTGTTCTCGACGATTACGAGATAACGTTCGCACTTGTTGTAGGCGATAGAGGCGGCTGCGTCGACGATAAAGTCGCCAAAGACCGTGAAGCTCTGTACGGGGCTCTTGTAATTGGCGGGATCTGCCAGGTACTTGTCGTGCTCGGCAAACATCTCCTTCTCGCGTCCGTTGATGACGTTGTCGGCGCGCGTCCAGTTGGGGTCCATGCCATCTGCCATGTCTTTGGAGTACAGGTAGTACTGCAGGTAGCTGTTGGGCAGATACTCGGGATAGTCCTTCACAATCTTGACGTATTGACCCCAGGTGTGCATCCAGTCCTTGTCCTTGTGATGCTTGTCGCTCACGGCCATGCCGTGCTCGAGAATCATCTGACGGAGCTCCGGCAGACGATCGCGTCCCTGCTTGTCGTAGATTTTGGTAAACCAGCCAAAGTGATTGAGTCCAAAATACATGGGGTCGATATCGCGCCAGCTGGGAAGTCCGAGCATCTTAGAGTACGAGAGCAAGATAGCCGTGGGCATATCGCAGATGTTAAGGATATGGTCGTTGTTAAACTCGCGACGTGTGGCCTCGGCGACAACTGCGGCGGGGTTGGAATAGTTGAGGATCCAGGCGTCTGGACTGTATTTCTTGGCGTAGCGTACGAGATCGAAGACGCCGGGGATGGACCTGATGCCATAGGAGATCGAACCGCCGGCGCCGCAGGTTTCCTGTCCCACGCAACCGTACTTGAGAGGGATGCGCTCGTCCTGGCGACGCATCTGAAGGCCACCCTGGCGGATTTGCGCGAAGACGAAGTCGACATCGGTGAATGCCTTTTCGGGATCGGTCGTCACGACAACTTCGATGTCAGGAGCTTCCTGCTCGATGAACTGCTTCATGATGTCGTAGACGAGATGCATGCGCTTCTCGTCGATGTCGTACAGGGCGAGTTTGCGCAGCGGTAATTCGTTTTTCTTCTGCAATAGGCTCTGGATGATGCCGGGAGTGTGGGTGCTGCCGGCCCCGGCAATTACAACTGCTTTCTTGTCCATGTGGTAAACCCCTTTCGTGTGGATTGACCACTTCAGACTACGAAAGCTTTACCTGCGATTCTATCGATTTTCAGATTGCGAAAAACGATAGCGATAATCTTAACAGGATGCGTTTTGCGTGGTTAAATAGCGCCGGGAAAGATGCTGACTTGGGCGGCAGACGACGTGTTGCATGGCTGCAGGAGCGAACGCCACGCGGTCAAAAGATGGTGGGCGGTGCTGTGGCTTTTGGCTGCAATTGCGCTACCCGCGGTGACGCTCCCAGCGAGCCAACTTAATCGTTACCAGCGTAAGCGCCCAGGCCACAAGCGAGAACGCGGCGCCTACGGCGCCCACGTACGCAATGCCAACGCTACTTACCACGGCGCCGCCCACTGCGGTGCCAAACGAGATGCCGACGTTAAACGCCATGGGCTCAACCGAACTTGCGAGTACCATCGACTTGGGATGGCGGCTGCGAGCCACGTCCATAAAGTGCGTGATGCACGACACCGAGAACAGGTACATGAGCAGCGCCAAGCTAAAGACAAAGACGAGTGCGAGCGGCATGGTGCCGCCCACGGCAAACAGCCCGAGTAGTGCCGCAGCCTGCAGCACAAACGTCACAAGCAGCGCCTTCATGCCAAAGCGCGCATCGATCCATCCGCCCAGGATGTTCGAGATCAGGCAGAACACGCCATAGGCCATAAGCGTGGTACTCGCCTGAACAGTGCCCATACCCAGCACCTGCTCAAGATAAGGCGTCACGTAGCCATAGAATACGTAGACCGAGCCCACGCCAAACAAAAAGATGAGCATGCCGGTGATGATGCTCGGCTCGCGCAGCAGACCCGCCTGATCGCGAAAGGTGGCAGGCTCGTCGGTTTGCCCGGCGCGCGGCATAAACGCCACGAGCGCTCCGCATATCAAAACGGCAAAGGCCAGCGTGCCGTACATGGCCACGTGCCAATCGAGCGTGTCGGCCACAAACTTGCCAATCGAGGTCACAAAGACCATCGCCACGGAAAACGCGCCGTACACGACTGAGATGGCAAGCGAAGTTTGCTGCGGGGACAAAAGCTCAGGAATGTACGTCACGCCCACGGCGAGCAGCGCACCTGAGACAGAACCCAGGATGATGCGCGAGATAAAGAGCACCTGGAAGTTGGGTGCCAACGCCATGGCCAAGTTGCCGAGCACAAAGACGATGCTATAACACACGAGTAGCTGGAAGCGGCGGAATCGCCCCGTGCTGAGCGCAAGCACCGGCGTCGCGATGGCGTAGACGAGCGCGAACACGCTGATGAGCTGACCCGCAGTAGCAAGTGATACGCCGAGTTCCGTCGCCAAGTCGCTCTCGATACCGATGACCACGAACTCGGAGCAGCCGAGCGAGAATCCCAACAGCACGAGCAGCGCAAGGCAGAGCTTGGTGCGCGCGGGGGAGAGCGCGGCGGCGGTTGACTTACTTTTAGGCGTGGTTGCGGCGGTCAAGGTTGTCACTCCAATGTCGCATGAATAAGCGGGATTCAATCCCTGCAACTCTAACAGAATGCGACAAAGGGACAGTCCCTTTGTCGCATTGCGCTGCCGGCCAGTCGCCCAAACCGTCACAACATTCGGCGAAAATCTCGAAAACGAGGAAAAGCGTCGAATGTTGTGACGGTTTTCGTGTCTGGCGCGGGTGAGCTTCAGCGCCGTCCAGGGGTATAAGGCTAGCAAGTGTTTATTTGCGAGGCCAAGGGGGCGCCCCGTATGGATATCGATAACTTTGAATGGTGGTATAGCGAGGGCGAGGCTCCGGACGAGGAGTGGGACGAGCCCACGCCGAGTGGTGTGTCGAGTAACGAGGCCGAGACCGGCAACGGTCCCGCCGAGTCGGACGCCGCCTCCGGTCCCGCCGAGCCCCTAACCTTCGAACAGGCCTGGGCCCAGGCCGAGGCCAACGAGGCAAAGGCCGATGCCACGGCCACGCTCGGTGAGCCGGCGGACATGTCCATCTCACCGGCCAAGACCCCGCAGCCGCGCCATAACATCGACCCCGGCAGCACAGCATCCTTCAGCATTCTCGACGTGCCCGCGCAGGGTGCCCAAGCGCCCGCGCCCACGCGTCGCCCCGACTTGGCTCGTGAGGAAGACGCGGGCCGTCGTTCTCCGCTCGGCCCCATCCTCATCGCTTTCATGGCCGGCGTCATCGCCTGCTCGGCGATCGGAAATGTCTGGAGTCATGTGGAACAACAGCGCAAAGATGCCGCCAAGGTCGAGATGTCTGTCGAGCAATCGCTCGGCCGCACGCGCTCGGTGCATGTGTCGGTCGAGGTCAAGGACGGTGCGACGTGGGACACCGCGCGCGGCGACAGCCAGATGCTCGTTCATATCGTGGGTCGCACGCTTAAGGGGCGGGCGATTGACGAGTATCAATATGTCAACTCCGCTGGCGACGGCATCGAACTCAAACCCGGCGATTACGAGCTCACGGTCGACGAGCCGCCCGTCGCCACCGATGGCACGCGCTTCCGTGCCTCAAAGCGCATGGTTCCCGTGAGCTTTAACTCGCAGGCGCCCGATACGGTCGACAGCACGCCTCAGGGCGGGTTCGACCTTTACGTGGATACCCAGTAGGCGCTCTCCGCTCATTCCGCTATGGCTACTCAATAATTGCTTGCCGCCCCGTGCCGTCGCCAAGAGTGGGACAATAGCCCTCGACACCGTTGTTTACTATTGGAGGAAGTAGTATGTCCACCGTCACTACCATCAAGCGCGGCGGCCTCACCGCGGCCATCGATTCCATGGGTGCCCAGCTCACAAGCCTTGCCCTCAACGGCAACGAGTATCTGTGGCAGGGCGACCCGGCCTTTTGGGGCAAGCACGCGCCCATCCTGTTCCCCATCGTGGGATCGCTGCGCAACAACACGGCAACGTCTGCTGCCGGCATCTGCGAGATGGCCCGCCACGGTCTCGCTCGCATCGTTGAGCACAAGATCGCCGAGGTGTCGGAGGACGGTTCGTCCGTCACCTACGAGATCACCGATACGCCCGAGTCGCTCAAAGCCTTCCCGTTCCACTTTAAGCTCAATATGACCTATGCCCTGACCGGCGATGCCACGCTCACGCAGACCTTTGCCGTCACCAACACCGGCGACGTAGACCTGCCGTTCTCGGTGGGTGGCCACCCTGCATTTAACGTACCGGCTCCAGGTGCCGAGGACGAGGCATTCGAGGACTACGAGCTGGCGTTTACCGAGGCTTGGACTAACGAGGCTCCCATCATCACGCCCGATGGTCTTATGACGTTCGAGGGTAGCTACAAGGCTCCCGATAACTCGGACGTGCTGCCCATCACGCACCGCAGCTTCGATAACGATGCCATCATGTTCACCGATACTCCGGGCTCCACGCTCACGCTGCGCGGCCGCAAGTCGGGCCACGGCGTCAAGATCGACTTTGAGGGCTTTAAGTACATCGGCGTGTGGTCTGCCGCCAACGACGCCCCGTTTGTGGCGCTCGAGCCTTGGACCGGCCACACCACCATGGACACCGAGGACGACGTCTTTGAGCACAAGGTCAACACCATTACGCTGGCGCCGGGCGAGAAGGATATTCGCAGCTTTAGCGTTACCCTGCTTTAACAGGCTGCATACCTGGACGTCGCTCGCCTGCGACAAAACAACGGACTAGCCGTTGGGGACGTTCCCCAACGGCTACCAATCGTTTTCAGTTCGTTAACTTGTATATATACATCTGCTGGAGGTAGCGCTGAGCGGTATCCTGTTAAGTCGTTAGCATACGGTTCAACAGGGAAGGCAGATTATGCATTCTCCCCATCAACGCGACGTGCATGCCCGGCCGGCGTGCAGTCGTCGCATCTTCTTGGGTAGCGCTCTCGCCGCGAGCGCTTCCGTCGTCGCCGGCGCGCTTGCCGGCTGCCAGCGCCCGTCCACGCTCAAGGTGGTCCAGCCCACGACGGGCGGCGGTCGCGACGACCTGTCCGATTCCGTGATTGGCAAGGATAAGATTCGCATCGGCATGGAGGCGGCCTACGCCCCGTACAACTGGCAGGTTTCCGAAGCCAGTGAGTATACCATTCCCATCGACAACGTGCAGGGCGCCTATGCCGATGGCTACGACGTGCAGATTGCCAAGATTGTCTGCAAGGCCCTCGGCGGCGAGCCCGTTGCCGTTAAGCAAAGCTTCTCGGGCCTTATCGATTCGCTCAACAACGGCCAGATTGACCTCATCATCGCCGGCATGAGCGCCACGCCCGAGCGCGAGGAGTCCGTCGGCTTTTCCGATCCGTACTTCATTGGTTACTTTGGCCTGTTCGTAAAAGAGGGCTCTCCCTACCAAAACGCCACCAAGCTCAGCGACTTTAGCGGTGCCACGGTGCTCGGCCAAAAGGACACCATGCTCGACACCGTCATCGACGAGATTCCGGGCGTTGTCCACAAGAACCCGGTCGATTCGGTCCCCACGGTGTTTTCGAATCTGCTGCAGGGCACGTGCGACGCCGTGACCTACAACACCGAAAACGAGAAGGGTTATATGGCCCAAAATCCGGGCATTGTTCCTATTCATTTTGCCGAGGGCGAGGGCTTTAAGCAGGAGGTCGCGGCAAATGTCGGTTGCCGCAAGGGCTCGGACAAGCTGCTTAAGCTCATCGACAAGACGCTCAAGGGCATTAGCCAAGAGGAGCGCGACCAAATGTGGGACGCGTGCCTCGATCGTCAGCCGGCATAGGGAGGCAGCATGAAAACCATCAATCGTCTGGCCTCCTTTACCAAGGCCGACCATCGTTATGTGTACCTGGGCACGAGCGTCATCGCGGCGCTTGGTCTGGCGTTTAGCCAACGCAACCCCACGCCGCTGAGCTTCTTGGCGCCTACGGGCGTGTTCCAAGACTGCCTCTGGGCAATCCTTTGGGCCTGGCTCGTTGTGTCGGCGGCGGCGCTCGTCACCAAGCTCATGCACTGGAACGACTATCGCGAAACGTCGCCGTTTGCTTCCGAGCGCTTCCGTCGCGGCGCGCGCCTGGGCAGCTATGTCGTCGTTACTATTGCGGCGATCTTCTTTATCGACCGCTGCGTCATGTCATTTATCGACCTGGTGCAGGTGAGCATTGTCTCGGACTCCAACCCCAGCGACTTTTTGTCGAGCCTGGTCTACATGACCTACAAGAGCGGGGACTTCTTTATCCGCGGTATCGAGATCACCATCGCACTTGCGACCTTCGGCACCGTCATTGCATTCTTCCTGGCGCTGCTCCTTGTGTTTTTGCGCATTCAGACGTTCGACCGCGTGGATAACGACCTCACGCGCTTCTTTAAGAGTATCGGCCGCGGCTTTGCGACCGTCTACTCCACCATCGTGCGCGGCACGCCCATGATGGTCCAGGGCCTGCTCATCTATTACGCGGGCTTCACCGTTTTGCGCGGCATGGGCTTCGAGACCGCCCAGGCCAACCAAATCTGGAGTACCTTCACCGCCGGCCTCGTCACCATCTCGCTCAACTCCACCGCCTACATGATGGAGGTCCTGCGCGGCGGCATCGAGTCCATCGATCCCGGTCAGGCCGAGGCGGCGCGCTCGCTGGGCCTGTCGCAGTGGCAGGCTATGCGCAAAGTCGTGTTTCCCCAGGGCATTAAGAACGCGATTCCGGCGCTCACCAACGAGCTCATCATCAATATCAAGGACTCATCGGTGCTCTCGGTCATCGGCGTGTTCGACCTCATGTACGCCACTACCACCGTCGCCGGCGTGTACTACCGCCAGATGGAGGTCTACTGCGTGGCGCTCGTGGTCTACCTAATCCTGACGCTCGTGGCGAGCCGCCTGCTCGAGGCCTTTGGCAAAAAGCTCGGCGCCGAGGCACCGGCCACGCTGCCCAGCTCCAACTAGGCGCAAGACGAGGAGAATCATCATGGCAGATACCGCCACTACCGGCGCTGCGGCCGCCGCGCAAATCCAAGAGCCGCTCATCCGCGTCGAGGGCCTGCGCAAGAGCTTCGGCTCGCTCGAGGTGCTCAAGGGCATCGACCTGTCCGTCAATCCCGGCGAGGTCGTCACCATCATCGGCGCCTCGGGCTCGGGTAAGTCGACCTTCCTGCGCTGCCTCAACCTGCTCGAGACCCCGGACGCGGGCCATATCTGGTTCCATGGCCAGGACCTCACGGCCGAGCGCTGCAACATCAACAAGCTGCGTGAGGACATTGGCATGGTGTTCCAGGGCTTTAATCTGTTCAACAACATGGACGTGCTCGACAACTGCACGCTCGCGCCCGTCACGCTCAAAAAGATGAGCAAGGCCGAGGCTGAAAAAATTGCGATGGAGCATCTGACGAGCGTGGGACTCGAAAAGTTCGCGCACGCCGCCGTGGGTCGTCTGTCCGGTGGTCAAAAACAGCGCGTGGCCATCGCTCGTGCCCTATGCATGAATCCGCAGATCATGCTGTTCGACGAGCCGACCTCCGCACTCGACCCCGAGATCGTGGGAGAGGTACTCGAGGTCATGCGCAAGCTCGCTGCCGACGGTATGACCATGGTCGTCGTCACGCACGAGATGGCCTTTGCTCGCACGGTGTCCGACCGCGTGGTCTTTATGGACAAGGGCGTGGTGCTCGAGGATGCCGCGCCGGCCGAGCTCTTCGGCAACCCCAAGCACCAGCGCACCCGCGAGTTCCTCTCGCGTTATCTCGAGGACAAATAACCGACCGCAAACGCTTATGTGGCAGGGCCGCTCCGGTGGGGCGGCCCTCGTCATCACAATCGAAAGGATGTCATGGCCGAGGTTTGGCGCTTCTTTGCGCATGAGGACGATTTTGCCGATATAGACGAGGCCAGCGCGTGCGAGCGCTTGGGTCGCGTGCTGTCGTTTCCGACCATCTCGAGCATGGATGCCGAGGCGGTGGACTGGCAGCCCTTCGACGACCTGCGCGCCTATATGCAGCAGGCCTGGCCGCACGTATTTACGGCGGGTAAGATCGAGCTCATCGACCATTCGTTGCTGGTGACGCTTTCCGGCTCCGACCCCGCTCTCAAGCCCGTTATGCTCATGGGCCACATGGACGTGGTCCCCGTGGTGCCGGGTACTGAGGCAGACTGGACGCACGCTCCCTTTAGCGGACATGTGGACGACGCCTACATTTGGGGCCGCGGCGCCGTCGACATGAAAGACCAAGTCGCAGGCATTCTCGAGGCGGTTGAGTATGTGCTGGCCCACGGCTGGGAGCACGAGCGCACCCTGCTGTTGGCTTTTGGCCAGGACGAGGAAACCACGCAGTTCGGTGCGGGTGCCATCGGCCGCGTGCTCGAGGAGCGCGGTGTTGAGCTCGAGTTCCTGATCGATGAGGGCGACTACCGCATCGTTCCGGCTGCCGAGTACAGCGCGGGCGAGGGCTGGCTTATGCATGCCGATCTCGCGGAGAAGGGCTACGCCGATATCGTGTTGAGGACGCGTAGCGAGGGCGGGCATTCCTCCAACCCCTACGGTGGCACTTCGCTCGAGGTGCTGAGCCGCGCCATCGCCGCGATCTGCGATATCGAGTGGCCGACGCGCGTCACGGACCTGCTTGCCGCACAGCTCGTCGAGCTGGGGCTCTACACGGCCGACGAGATTGCCTTCAACAAGGACGTCATCGTGCGCGAGTGCCTCGCCAGCAAGAAGCTCTATCCGCTCGTGACCACCACCTGTGCACCGACCCAAATCGAGGGCGGTAGCACCGGTGCTAACGTGATGCCGCAGGATATGTGGGCCAATATCAATTTCCGCATGCTCGAGGGCACGAGCGTGGCCGATGTCGTGGCCCGCTGCCGTGTCGCCGTTGCCGAGGCGGGGCTCGCCGACCGCGTCGAGGTCGAGCTCGGCCCTGGCAGCTCCGACCCCTCGCCGTCTCCACGCATCGGCGGACCGGGACTCGAGACCGTCCGCGTCATCGCCGCCCGCTATTTCCACGATCCAAAGGGGACGGAGGAAAACGGGTCATCAGCGGCGGGCGGAGCTCCTATCGGCATCGTTCCCTCGACCGTGATTGGCGCGACCGATGCTGCCAACTACCAGCGCATTTGCCCCGAGTGCATTCGCTTCTCGGCCTTTGTGGTAGACGATGACGAGTGCGAGCGCGGTGTCCACGGCACCAACGAGCGCATCACCCGCCGCGCCTACCTCCAGGGCGTACGCTTCCTCATCGCTTTGCTTCAAACGCTCTAGAATGTGACAAGGCGACAGTCCCTTTGTTAGCCGTTGGGGGACGTTCTTAAACGACTAGTCGTTAAGGAACGTCCCCCAACGGCTACGTCCACTCATTCCGTGCGGGTTATATGCAGGTTTGCCTGCGCACGCTATCATATATGGGTTAGACCGCAACTATGTACCCCATACGCGAAGGGATGCGCATGTATCTGAAGATCGACATGTTCTAGCCGGGCTTACCCCCGCAGCGGCGCCACGCGCCCCATCAACTCTGCCGATTTTCACCTTCACGCATATAAAGGAGTCCCGCCATGCGCGACAAGCTCGAAAAGATCATCAAGGCCTATGAGGAGCTCGAGAAGAAGCTCTCCGACCCGGCCGTCGCCTCCGACATCAAGGAGTTCACGCGTCTCAACAAGGAGTATGCGCACCAGTCCGACCTCATCGCCGCCTCGCGCGAGTACATCGGTGCGCTCGATGACATCGAGGCCGCCAAGGAAATGCTCCACGATACCACCGATTCTGATGAGAAGGAGATGCTCCAGATGGACATCTCCGAGAACGAGGCCAAGCTTCCCCAGCTCGAGGAAGACATCAAGTACATGCTCATCCCGAGCGACCCCAACGACGACAAGAACACCATCGTCGAGATTCGTTCCGCCGCCGGTGGCGACGAGGCTGCCATCTTTGCTGGCGACCTGTACAAGATGTATCAGCGTTTCTGCGAGTCGCGTGGCTGGAAGACCACCGTGCTCGATTCCAGCCCCAGCGAGGCCGGCGGCTTTAAGTCCATCGAGTTCAAGGTCGAGGGCGACCGCGTCTACTCCGTCATGAAGTACGAGTCCGGCGTGCACCGCGTCCAACGCGTTCCCAAGACCGAGTCCCAGGGCCGCATCCAGACTTCCACGGCTACTGTCGCCGTGCTTCCCGAGGCCGAGGAAATCGACGTCCAGATTAATCAGTCCGACCTGCGCATCGACACCTACTGCGCCTCCGGACCTGGCGGTCAGTGCGTTAATACCACCTACTCCGCCGTGCGCATCACCCACCTGCCCACCAACACCGTGGTGCAGTCCCAGGAGCAGCGCTCCCAGATCCAGAACCGCGAGGTCTGCATGCAGATGCTGCGTGCCCGCCTGTACGAGATGGAGCTCGAGAAGCAGCAGGCAGAGCTTGGTGCCGAGCGCCAGAGCCAGATTGGCCACGGCAACCGTTCCGAGAAGATTCGTACCTACAACCAGCCCCAGGACCGCGTGACCGACCACCGCATCGGTTTCAACTCCACCTACAACGGCGTCCTTCTGGGCGACCAGCTCGGCACCGTGATCGAGGCGCTCGCCGCCGCAGAGCGCGCCGAGAAGCTGGCACAGGCCGTTTAGTAGGTTACGCGGTTTTGCCAAACCGCGTAACGGCTCGACGCTGCGCGCCGCCCAGAGCGACAATTTGTCATTCAAAAGGCAAGGCATGACCAGAAGGTCTATGCCTTGCCTTTTTCATGCCAACTTGTTCGCTCTGGACGTCGCTCGCTGTCCGTCCTCTACCTGCGGCGTTGCCTTGCTCCGGATGCGGTGGTCACTGTCATACGTCTGCCATCGAAAATGATGCTCATAAAAATCGTCCAAGAAGTCGCGGGGCGATTTTAACCGCGTTGTGCGTCGAGCGATTTGGCGGGTATCCGGTTGGATGTTAGTCAGCTCAGGGCAACCTTGCCAAAAGCTTGACGGATTCAAATGTGGACGTCGGCGAATGAACACTTTGGACGGGGCCAAACCAAAAAAACTGGGCTGATTCTCGATAATTGCTTTCAATTGTCCCTTGCCAAGCACTGGCCTCGCGTACAATCTGCTCCGACATTCGCGCGCCGCCCGGCGCTTAGGAGGGGAGGACCCCATGGCAAACGAGATTTGGACCATCAAGCGCTGTCTCGAGTGGACCAAGGAGTACCTAGCCGATCGTGGCGAGGAGCATCCCCGTCTTTCTGCCGAATGGTTGCTTTGCGCTGCTACGGGTCTGGCGCGTATCGACTTATACATGCGTATGGACGAGGAGCTCGATACGCCGCAGCTCGAGACCATGCACGCCGCCGTCGTGCGCCGCGCCAAAGGCGAGCCTCTGCAGTACATCACCGGCAGTACGCAGTTTCGCATGATCGATGTCGCTTGCGCTCCTGGCGTGCTCATCCCGCGTCCCGAGACCGAGATGCTCGTCGAGGAAGTCCTCAATTATTTGGATGCTGAGGTGCTGGATCCCAATGCTGCCACCCGCCAGCGTGCGGAATTGCCCTGGAACGACGAGGTGGAGCAGGCACGCAAGGCCGAGGCTGCGCTGGCTGATGAGCGTGCGACCGCCGAACGCCGTGCGGCAAATCTGACGGCTGCCGATGAGGCGGCGCTGGGCGGGGGCGTGTTGGGCAGCCGTGCCTATGCCGAGGAGCTGGCAGATCGCGAAGCCGAGGAAGACGCCGCGAAGGTCACAGAAGCCGAGGCGGCAGAAGCTTCCGCCCCCGAGCTCGATGAATACGGCATCGCCATCGAAGGCGCTGGCCAGGGAGCGATTCCCGCGCAAGACGCCGCCGCGCCCGCCCCAGCCGACTCCCGTATCGCTCGTATTCTCGAGGTCGGTTGCGGCACGGGTTGCATCTCGCTCTCCCTTGCCTGGGAACGCCGCGGCCACGTTACCTGTACCGCCACCGATATCGAACCGCGCGCCATCGACCTGGCCACTAAAAACCGCGATGCGCTTGGTCTCACGTCCGGGGAGGTCGCCTTCAGCCTCACAAACCTGGTGAGTTCTATCCCCCGCGAGGAATGGGGCACCTTCGACGTGCTCGTCTCCAACCCGCCCTATATCCCCACCGATGTCATGCGCTCGCTGCCGCACGAGGTCAAAGACTTCGAACCCGACTTGGCGCTCGAGGGCGGCGCCGACGGCCTAGATATCTTCCGTCGCCTGCTCAATGCGGCGCCCTATATGCTGCGCTCCGGCGGTCTGTTTGCCTGTGAGCTCTATGAGGGCGCTCTTGACGCTGCCGCTGAGCTCTGCCGCCAGGCGGGTCTTTCGGATGTGCGTATCGTCCGCGACCTCACCGATCGTCCCCGCATCGTCCGAGCCATCGTCACCGAGCCCAAGCAGCGTCAGTAAAGTACGAAGCGTGTTGGCGGCGCGGCGGACGGAAGCGCTGCGCCGGAAATACAAAGAGGCTCGTTGCTGCGCAATAACCCCCTCACTTTCACCGACTACTATAGCCGCTCACCAAACCAACATGCGCTGTGGACAAATGGGTTAAACGTTTCGTGCGAGAATGCCCCTCAGCAAGCAAACATTTACCAGAGCGTAAGGGGCTGGCATACACATGCAGACGGTCTATCGGGTATTCGAGGGAGCGCGTGAGCCGCATCGGCTCGCTGTCGAGCGTACGGCCGAGGTGCTCGGTCGTGGTGGCCTGGCTTTGATCCCGACCGAGACCGTCTATGGCGTCGCTGTGGCAGTCAACGCCTTCTCGGATGCCGTACCCCAAGATACAAGCGAATTCCCGTCGTGGCCGCGCGATCCGCAGACTTCCGTCAACGGCGCCAAGGTCCCGGCGCTCGGCACCGGCTACCGTCGCATCTTTACCCTCAAACAGCGCGAGCTTACTCAAACCGTAGCCTGGCTGGTCGATGGCGCCGAAGCCCTCGACCGCTATGGCGTGCATATCCCTAACGAGGCTCGTACACTCGCCAAAAGATGCTGGCCGGGCGCCCTGACTATCGTGGTCAAGGCGGCTCCCTGCGTGCCGACCTTTATGCGCGCCGCAGACGGCACGGTGGCACTTCGCGCGTCGGCCTCGCCTGTGGTGCAGGCGCTCATCCACTCCTGCGGCAGTCCACTTGCCTGTACCAGCGCCAATACACACGGGGCGCCCTCGCCGGCAAGCTTCGCCGCCGTGGAGGACCGCATCCTGGAGGGGGTCGATGTTGCCGTCGACGCCGGCGAGACCCCGTGTCGCGACGCCTCGACCATCGTGTCGTTCCAGCACGGCGGACTCCAGATCCTGCGCCAAGGCGCACTTCCCGCATCAGAGATCGAGCGGGTCCTGTCTGACCCGATGCAATAGAAAGGTGTAAGCGATGTCGTTGAATCTGGGCAGCCTGGGCATGGAAGATGCCTCGTTTAACTTTGGCGGTTCCTACATCATGGCGCTCGACTGCGGCACCACCTCGGTACTTGCGACCATCGTCGACGAGTACGGATGCATCGTCGCGCAGGCACGTCGCAGCGTCAAAACCAGCTTCCCGCGCCCCGGCTGGGTGGAGCAAGATCCCATGGCGGTCCTTGCCAGCCAGATCGCGGTCATGATGGAGGTCCAGTTTAAGAGCGGGATTCATTCCGACCGCATCGCCGCCATCGGTATCTCCAATCAGCGTGAGACCACGGTGGTCTGGGACCGCGTGAGCGGCCAGCCCATCTATAACGCCATCGTATGGCAGTGCCGTCGTACCGCGTCTCTGATCGATAATTTGGTTGAGCAGGGCGCAGAAGAGCTGGTGCGCTCCCGCACGGGGCTTACGCTCGACCCGTATTTCTCGGCCTCCAAGGTGCAGTGGATTCTCGATAACGTCGACGGCGCGCGCGAGAGCGCGGCGGCGGGCGACCTTATGTTTGGTACCATCGATACGTGGCTCATCTACAATCTCACCGGTGGTCAGGTCTTTGCTACCGACTATACCAATGCTAGCCGCACCGCACTCTTCAACATCCATACGCTCGAATGGGACGACGACCTGCTGGCGCTCTTCGACATCCCGCGCTCCATGATGCCCGAGGTTCGCTGGAGCTCGGGTGACTACGGCCGCGTCGCGAGCGATATTATGACCAACATGCCGCCCATCATGGGCGTGGCGGGCGACCAGCAGGCTTCGTTGTTTGGCCACTGCTGCTTCCATCCCGGTCAGACCAAGAATACCTATGGCACGGGCTGCTTTATGCTCATGAACACTGGCGACGAGATTGTCGAGTCCAAAAATGGCCTGGTTTCCACCATCGGTATCGCTGCGGACGGCAAGATCAGCTATGCGCTCGAAGGCTCCATTTTTGCCGCCGGCTCCACCATGAACTGGCTGCGCGACAACATGGGCATCATCTCCAACGTGACCGAGTCGGCGCAGCTTGCCGCCTCGATTGGCGACAACGAGGGCTGCTACTTCGTTCCCGCCTTTGCGGGCTTGGGTGCTCCCTGGTGGGATCCGCATGCCCGCGGTATCGTGTGCGGCCTGACTGGTGCCTCGAGCCGCGCAACCATCGTGCGTGCCGCCTGCGAGTCCATGGCCTATCAGAGCTACGATGTGCTGCGTGCCATGGAGCAGGACGTGGGTCTTTCGATTGAGCGCCTATCCGTCGATGGCGGCGCCTCGCGCAACGAGTTCATCATGCAGTTCCAGTCCGACCTGCTGAATATTCCCGTACTGCAATGCGAGTCGGTGGAGACTACGGCAATCGGTGCCGCGTATCTGGCGGGCCTCGCGGTTGGGTATTGGGAGGATCTGGAGGAGCTGGAGCAAAACACCCAGATTGTTAAGACCTTCTATCCCCATATGTCCGTTGAGCGCCGCGAGCGCAACTTGGACGGTTGGCACGATGCGGTCAAGCGTTCGCTCAGTACTGAGCAGTAGGGCTGCGACGGGGCGCTCGATACAACAAACCGCTAAACTTATGCACGGCGCGTGGCAACAGCACCGCGGCGCGCCGTGTCAGCAAAGCCATCTTGCGGCCGCAATGAAAGGGGCAAGACCCATGACCGTTACCTACGATACGTCCCGTGTGACGCTTGTCGACCATCCGCTTGTTCAGCATAAGCTGTCGATTCTCCGCGACAAGAAGACCGGCACCAATCAGTTCCGCCAGCTCGTCCGCGAACTTGCGTTTTTTGACGGTTACGAGGCAATGCGCGACCTGCCCATGGAAGACGTCGAAGTCGAGACTCCCATCACTACCGCCACGTTTAAGCAGCTTGCCGGCAAGAAGCTCGCCATCGTTCCCATTCTGCGTGCGGGTCTTGGCATGGTTGACGGTATTCTCGACCTGGTGCCTTCTGCCCGCGTGGGCCACATTGGCATGGAGCGTGACGAGGTTACCCATGAACCTCACGAGTATTACTGCAAGATGCCCAAGGATATCGACCAGCGTATCTGTCTGGTCGTCGACCCTATGCTCGCCACGGGCGGCTCGGCCGAGATGGCCATCAGCTATCTGCGCGAGCGCGGTGTCAAGGACATTCGCATGCTGTGCATCGTCGCGGCCCCCGAGGGCCTCAAGTCACTGACCGAGAAGGATCCCGACGTGCATATCTATACCTGCGCTATCGACGACCATCTCAACGAGGCCGCCTACATCGTTCCCGGCCTGGGCGACGCCGGCGACCGCATCTACGGCACGCTCTAGTCGTCGGGCCTTGTCGGCTACGGTCACAAATACGAAGAAATGGTGCGCGCGGGCGAGCAAAAGACGTCCACGCGCATTCCTGTTAACGGACGTTTAGCCCAGAGGGGTTCGAGAAAAACGTATTACCTACCTGCGGCATAAAGAAGGTCTTAAGAAAACGAACAGGTGCGTATTAACCGATGCTTTTTCGGTTGTACTTTAGCGATTGGCTCGTACAATAGTCACCAATGTTTGGCGGGAACTGTTCTGGGAAGCGTTAAAAAAAGAAAGTGAGGACGCCAGTGTTTCAGATAGCCGATCTGCTCGCTATCGTTGCAGGCGCCATCGCGGGCGCGGTCGCCTTTCTTCCCTTTGTTTTTACGCTCAAGCCGGTTCTTGACGATAAACAGAATGCGGACATGCTCAAGGGTATGGTGAGTCTGGCGGTCTCGGCAATCGCCCTGCTCGTTTTTACCTTGGTTGTGTTTGCGTTGTTCGGAGAGGCGTTTCGCATGTTCCTCCTGGGCGAGGCGATCGGCTTCGTGGCCTTTATGGCCGCCTGCGCGGTTCGCGTCGCCAAGGCGCTGCGAGATCCTCATGAGGTCGAAAGGTAAGTCGTGGAAATTTTTGAAAAGCTGCCTGATGAGATTAATCATCTGGTCAGCGAGTTCAGCTCCACCCCTGTCGTGGGCGATCTGAGCTGCGGCATCACGCAGTACTCGTTTTGGCTGATCGTCTCCACGATCGTGCTCCTGATCGTCCTGGCCGTGTTCAAGAAGAAGCAGACCCTGGTTCCCAAGGGCTTCTTCGTCAACGGTTTCGAGTACATCATCGAGTACGTCGAGAACGATATCGGCAAGGGCGTCGTGGGTGAGAACTGGAAGAAGCACTTCCCGTTCCTGTGCTCGCTTTTCCTGTTCATCCTGATCAATAACATGATTGGCCTGATCCCGGGAATGAAGCCCGGCACCGGCGCAATCGGCTCCACCGCCGCGCTCGCCATCTTCGCCTTCGTGTACTTCATTTACTACGGATGCAAGGCTCACGGCGTGATCGGCTACATCAAGAGCCTCGCCCCGCAGGGCGTGAGCTTCCCGATGAACGTGCTTGTGTGGGTCGTCGAGCTTTTCTCGACCTTCCTGCGCCTCATCACGCTTGCCGTCCGTCTGTTCTGCAACATGTTCGCAGGACACGTGGTCATGGGCTCGTTCGCCATCATGGCGAGCATGTTCATGCAGCCGCTGCTTCAGCAGGTTTCCGCGGCTCACGCCGTCGGCGCCCTGCCTTCGCTGGCCTGGCTTGCCATCCTCATCCTGATCTATGCGATCGAGCTTGTAGTCGGCGCCATCCAGGCTTACGTCTTCACGGTCCTTACCGCCGTGTATGTTTCCGAGGCAGAGGAGGTTGCGGAGGAGGAGTAGTCTTCCGTTCGCGCCTTAAAGGTAAGGCAATTCGTTCAACCGCTGGTGCCCGTACCCATGGAGCCCGGCAGTTATAAATAAGGTTATCCTGCGTGAAATAAGACACGCACGACAAAGGAGGAATCGTGGGAGTTATCGGTTACGGTCTCGGTGTTATCGGCGCTGGTCTTGCTATCGGCCTGTCTGCTCTGGGTGCTACGGGTGCTATGGCCCGTCAGCCTGAGGTCCAGGGCCGCGTGTTCACCGTCTTCATCATGGGCTCCGCCTTCGGCGAGGCTCTGGCTCTGATCGGCTTCGTTGTCGCGCTGATCGTTAAATAGCACGGAGCGTCAAGTATGAATCTTTCATCCCAGAAGAGCGCGATCGCACTCTCCGCGTCCGCGGCCGCGCTGCTCATGCCGGTTTCCGCGTTCGCCGAGGACGGCGCTGCCGGTGCGGACATCCTCATCCCTAAGATGGCGGAGTTCATCCCGGCGCTTATCGCCTTCCTGATCATCTGGATCGTGCTGGCCAAGGTCGCCCTGCCGGGCATCATGAAAACCATGGAGGAGCGCGGCAAGAAGATCGAGGAGAGCCTCGACGAGGCCGAGAAGACCAAGCAGGAGGCCATCGCCAAGCGCGCTGAGTCCGACTCGATCGTCACCGACGCCCGTCGTCAGGCTGCCGACATCGTTCTCGAGGCTCGTAAGGACGCCGAGTCCGAGCGCGCCCGTATCATCGAGGCTGCTCACAAGGAGGCCGAGGAGATCATCGCCAAGGCCCACACGACCGTCGAGGACGAGCGCAAGTCCATCTACGCCGGTGCCGCGAGCTCCATCGCCGACCTGTCCGTTGCCGTCGCCACCAAGATCGTGGGCGAGGCACTCGAGGACGAGGCCGAGCAGAAGAAGCTCATCGAGCGCTACATCCAGGAAGCAGGTAGCCTGAATGCCGACTAGCCGCTATCAGGACAAGGTGCTCGAGACCTACGCGCGCTCCCTTCTGGAAGCCGCCAAGGCCGAGAACCATGTGTTCGAGGACCTCGAGATGATCGAGCGTCTGGCTTCCGCCAGCCCCGAGATCATCGCCGTGCTCGACACCATGTCCAAGCGCGACCAGCTCGACCTTCTTCCCAAGGTGGCAGCTGCCTTTAAGTATGTTGCCGAGGAAGATGAGGATGTAGTGGGCGTGACCGTCACCACGGCGATCCCGCTCGACGACGAGCTGCGTCAAACCATCACTAAGAAATGCGAGCAGGACTTCGGCCGCAAGGTATTCCTTATCGAGCAGGTCGACCCGTCTATCGTGGGCGGCCTGGTGCTCGAGGCCCGCGGCGAGCGTCGTGACATCTCCGTCAAGACGCAGCTGCGCATCGCGCAGGAGACCCTCGCAAACTCTGCTAATTCGTACGGAGGTGAAGCCTAATGTCCGAAACCCTCAATGCCCAGGATATCGCCAAGAAACTGCAGGAGCAGCTCACGAGCCTCTCCGCGACGGTCGATACGCATGAGGTTTCAACGGTCGACGAGGTAGGCGACGGCATCGCGCGCGTCTCCGGCCTCAAGAGTGCCATGGCAGGCGAGCTTCTGGAGTTCAAGAGCTCCGATACCGGTGAGACCGTATTCGGCCTCGCCCAGAACCTTGACCGTGACGAGGTCGGCGCCGTTCTGTTTGGTGCCGTTGACTCCATCAAGGAAGGCGACGAGTGCCGCACCACTGGCCGCATTATGGATATCCCCGTGAGCCGTGCCATGCTCGGCCGCGTCGTCAATCCGCTCGGCCAGCCTATCGACGGCCTGGGTGACATCGTCGCCACTCACCGTCGTCCCATCGAGTTCAAGGCCCCCGGCGTTATCGACCGTACCCCGGTGTGCGAGCCGGTTCAGACCGGCCTATTGGCTATCGACTCCATGGTGCCTATCGGCCGCGGCCAGCGCGAGCTTATCATCGGCGACCGTAAGACCGGTAAGACCGCCATTGCCATCGACGCTATCCTCAATCAGCGCGGCAAGGGCATGGTCTGCATCTATGTCGCCATCGGCCAGAAGGCCTCCACGGTTGCCAACATCCGCGAGACCCTCGCTCAGCACGGTGCGCTCGACTACACCATCATCGTTTCGGCAACCGCTGCCGATTCTGCCCCTATGCAGTACATCGCGCCTATGGCCGGTGCCGCTATCGGCGAGTTCTTCATGTACAACGGCGAGGACGGTAAGCCCGCCAGCGAGACCAACCCCGGCGGTCACGTGCTCGTCATCTACGATGACCTGTCCAAGCAGGCCGTGGCTTACCGTCAGATGTCGCTGACGCTGCATCGTCCGCCCGGACGCGAGGCCTATCCTGGCGACATCTTCTACCTGCACTCTCGTCTGCTCGAGCGTGCCGTCAAGATGTCCAAGAAGAACGGTTACGGCTCCATGACGGCCCTGCCGATCATCGAGACCCAGGACGGCGACGTTTCGGCCTACATTCCGACCAACGTCATTTCCATTACCGACGGTCAGATTTACCTGCAGTCCGAGCTCTTCTTCCAGGGCCAGCGCCCGGCAGTCGACGTGGGCATCTCCGTGTCCCGCGTCGGTGGTGACGCTCAGACCAAGGCCATGAAGCAGGTTGCCGGCAACCTTCGCCTGGACCTCGCTTCGTATCAGGAGCTCGCCGGCTTTACGCAGTTCGGCTCCGACCTTGACGAGGCTACGCAGAAGCAGCTTACCCACGGCGCTCGCATGACCGAGCTCCTTAAGCAGCCGCGCTACAAGCCGTTTGAAGTTTCCGAGCAGATCGTTACGCTGTTTGCCGGCAACGAGGGCTTCCTCGACGATCTCGAGATCGCCGACGTGCTTCCCTTCCGTGCCGAGCTCATCGAGTACATGGACAACGGTTTTGGCTCGTTGCTCGACAAGGTTCGCGCCAAGAAGATCGACGATGACACCAAGGCTGAGCTCCTGCGCGTCATCGGCGACTTTAAGCAGCAGTTCATGGCAAAGCACCATGCCGATACGACTGGATCAGAGGAGAACTAAGCCCTATGGCCAACCTTCGCGACATTAAGAAGCGAATCTCCTCGGTTACCACGACCAAGCAGATCACGCGCACGATGGAGATGGTCTCTACGGCCAAGATTCGTCGTGCCCTCGATCGCTCCAAGCAGGCCGAGCCCTATAAGGAGGCGCTGACCGACGTCATGTTGACGGTTGCCGGCGACGCCTCCTGCTCGGGTACCGACCCCATGCTGCAGAGGCATGAGACGGTAAAGCGCGGCCTGATTGTCGTCATTGCTTCGGACCGCGGCCTTGCCGGCGGTTTCAATACGACGGTGGAGCGCACGGCCGAAAAGCTCGCCGCTTCTTGGGCGAACAATGGCATCGAGTGCGAGATCATTGCGTGCGGGCGCAAGCCGGCCACGTATTTCCGCGACCGCGCGAACGTCATCATGCACTTTGAGGGCAATTCCTCCGAGCCCGATTTCAATCAGGCTCGCATGATTTCCTCTCATATCTGCGATGCGTATCGTGCCGGTGAGCTTGACCGTGTCGAGCTTGTCTACCACCACGCCAAGAACCGCGTGGATCAGGAGCTTCGCGTCGAGCACTTGCTGCCGCTCGATCCCGAGATGATCGCTATGGCCCACGGTCCGCGTAAGAACGAGACCGACGCCCCTAAGCGCATCTCGTCCACGTTCGAGTTCGTGCCCTCTCCCGAGCATGTTCTCGGCAAGCTTGTACCGTCGTATATCCTGACGGTCATCTACCAGGCCCTGATCGATTCGGCGGCTGCCGAGCAGGGTGCGCGCCGCAAGGCCATGCACTCCGCGACGGAAAACGCCACCGCGATCATCTCGACCCTTACCCGCACGTATAGTCGCGTGCGTCAGGCTTCGATCACGACCGAGATTAACGAGATCGTCGGCGGAGCCTCAGCATTGGAGGAACAGTAATGGCTAATAACACCGTAAAGCTTGCGGTCGAGGAAGCCACCAAGAAGACGACTGCCGGTGATGGTCGCATCGTTCGTATCATCGGCCCTGTCGTCGACGTCAAGTTTGACGGCGCGGTGCCCCCGATCTACAACGCGCTCACGGTCGAGGCCGAGACCCCGATCGGTCACCTGAGCACGATCCTCGAGGTCGAGAGCCAGCTTCCGGGCGGCGTTGTCCGCACGGTCGCCATGTCCTCGACCGACGGCCTGCAGCGCGGCCTTGTCGTCACCGATACCGGTGAGCCCATGAAGATGCCCGTTGGCCCCAAGACGCTCGGTCGCATTTGGAACGTTATGGGCAAGCCTGTTGACGGTAAGCCCATGCCCGAGGTGGAGGAGTTCTACCCCATTCACCACGCAGCGCCCCGCTTTGACGAGCTCACCACCAAGACCGAGATCTTCGAGACCGGTATCAAGGCCGTCGACCTTCTTGAGCCCTACATTCGTGGTGGTAAGACGGGCCTGTTCGGCGGTGCCGGCGTCGGCAAGACCGTTCTGATTCAGGAACTCATCAACAACCTCGCTCAGGAGCACGGCGGCACCTCGGTGTTCACCGGCGTCGGCGAGCGTACCCGTGAGGGTACCGACCTTTATCTCGAGATGAGCGAGTCCGGCGTTATCGACAAGACTTGCTTGGTCTACGGTCAGATGAACGAGCCGCCTGGAGCGCGTCTGCGCATCGGTCTGGCTGGCCTCACCACCGCTGAGTACTTCCGTGATCGTGGCCAGGACGTCCTGCTGTTCATCGATAACATCTTCCGCTTCTCCCAGGCCGGTTCCGAGGTTTCCGCCCTTCTGGGCCGTATGCCGTCCGCCGTTGGCTACCAGCCCACGCTGGCTACCGAGATGGGCGACCTCCAGGAGCGCATCACCTCGACCAAGACGGGCTCCATTACCTCTGTTCAGGCCGTCTACGTCCCTGCAGACGACCTGACCGACCCGGCGCCTGCCACGACGTTCACGCACCTCGATGCCACCACGGTCCTTTCGCGTAGCATTTCGTCGCTTGGCCTGTTCCCGGCCATCGACCCGCTCGCGTCTTCTTCCGACGCCCTCGATCCCTCGATCGTTGGCGAGGAGCACTATCGCGTCGCCGTCAAGGTCCAGGAGCTCCTGCAGGAGTACTCCGACCTTCAGGACATCATCGCCATTCTGGGCATGGACGAGCTGTCCGAGGAGCAGCGCCTTACGGTCAACCGTGCTCGTAAGATTCAGCAGTTCCTCTCGCAGTCCTTCCACGTCGCCGAGAAGTTCACCGGTAACCCCGGCGTCTACGTCCGCGTCGAGGATACCGTCCGCTCCTTCGCCGAGATTGTCGACGGCAAGGCCGATGACCTGCCTGAGCAGGCATTCCGCTATGCCTCCACGATTGAGGACGTGCGTGAGCGCGCCCGCAAGATGGAGGAGAAGTAGGTTATGCGTATCCGCATCGTGTGCCCCGTGAGCCTCGCCTATGAGGGTGACGCTGCGTTTGTGTCGATTCCGTCTACGGATGGCGAGTTTGGCGTTTTACCTGCCCACTCCAGCGAAATCTGCACGATCGACCGCGGTTACGTTCGCGTTTCCGATAAGGCCATGGGCACTGTCGACCACACGTTTGCCGTGGCCGGCGGCTATGCCCAGGTTGCGGACGATGTCGTGACCGTTCTCGCCGAGCGCGCTTGCGATTTGGCGACTGTCGACGCCGATAAGGTTAAAGCCGATATTCAAGGTTTTGAAGAGAAGCTGGGTAATTTGTCGGAGGATGATGCACGCCGCGCCTACCTCTATAATGAAATCGCATGGTGTAAGCTCAAGCTTGCCCAATAGTCAAACGATTTAGCGTTCGACCATTTGCGAATACATCATGCCCGGGATGGCTCAGCCACCCCGGGCATGCTTTTTGAAAGGGTAGACCTTGGATATTATCCGTGTTGAGGGTGGCCACGCCATCGGAGGCTCCGTGCCTGTTTCGGGTGCAAAGAATTCCGCACTCAAGCTCATGGCGGCAACGCTTCTGGCACCGGGCAAGACAACGCTTCAGAACGTGCCCGATATTTCCGATGTCCACGTTATGGGCAAGGTGCTCAAGGGCATGGGCGCCACGATTGAAGTTCTCGATGAGCACACGCTCGAAATCGATACCTCTCAGGTTGATTCCTGGGAGGCTCCCTACGAGCTTGTCGCCAAGATGCGCGCCTCCACGGCCGTGATGGGCCCCCTGCTGGGTCGTTTCCATCGCGCCAAGATTGCCATGCCGGGCGGCTGCAATCTGGGTGCTCGTAAGATCGACATGCACATCCTGGGTCTTGAGGCACTGGGCGTAGAATTCGACACCGCACACGGTTACATCAATGCCAACGCACCTCAGGGATTGAGTGGCACTACGGTTACGCTTGAGTTTGCCAGTGTCGGTGCTACTGAGAACCTCATCATGGCGGCCGTGCGTGCGCGAGGCACTACGGTTATCGATAATGCGGCTCGCGAGCCCGAGATCGTCGACCTTGCCAACATGCTCAACGAGATGGGCGCCAAGATTGTCGGCGCCGGCACGCCTGTCGTGACCATCGAAGGCGTGGACGAGCTGCATCCCGTTACCCATCGCGTGGTGGGTGACCGCATCGAGGCCGGCACCTTTATCGTTGCCGGCGCCTTGATGGCCGATGACCGTGGTGTAGACGTTACGGGTTTTTGCCCCATTCACTTGGGTATGGTGCTCAAGAAGATGGAGCTCATGGGTATCGAGTGTGAACGAATCGAGAATGGCGTTCACGTGAGTCGCGTCGAGCGCATCAAGCCGGTCGATATTCAGACGCTTCCGTTCCCGGGCTTCCCGACGGACATGCAGGCGCAGATCATGGTGCTTTCAGCCCTTGCCGATGGCAGCTCTGTGATTACCGAGAATATCTTCGAGAACCGTTTTATGTTCGCGTCGGAGCTGGTCCGCATGGGCGCGGACATCCGCATCGAAAGCCATCATGCCATGATTCATGGCGTCAAGGGGTTCTCGGGCGCACAGGTTACCTCGCCCGATCTGCGTGGCGGCGCCGCGCTCGTCGTTGCTGGCCTTATCGCTGATGGTGTTACCGAGGTCTCGGCAATCCATCACATCAAACGTGGCTACGAGCGGTTTGTCGAAAAGCTGCAGACGCTTGGCGCGCATGTCGAACATGCCACCGTTCCCGATCCCGTCATCTACTAATGCAGGTTGCCTATGTTTAACAAGAAGCCCCTAGCGGATAACACCCGAAGACCCTCGACTGGTGCGCAGGCCAAGATTTACAGCCGCGACAATGTCGCACGCTATTCTGAGCGCGCCCGTCAGCGCCGTCGCGGCCGCACGGTTCGCCGCGTCGCGCTCATCGCCGTGCTCGGTGTGTTGCTGAGCGCCACGACTGCTGCAGGTCTGTGGTTTGCCACTATCATGGGCAAGCTTGGCGACTCCAATGTCATTACCAACAACCTGCGCCAGATTTTGGTCGATACCGATGAGGCAAAAGATCCGTTCTACGTGCTGCTTCTTGGTACCGACGGTCGTCCGGGCGAGGATACGTATCGTGCCGACTCGATTATCCTGGCTCGCGTTGACCCTACGCAAAAGCAGGCAACGCTTATCTCCATTCCGCGCGATACCAAGGTTGTCTATAACGGCTCGACCATGAAGATTAACGCCTGTCATACGTATGGCGGCGCCGAGGCTATGGTCCAGGCGGTCAATGAGCTGTGCGGCGTGCAGATTTCTCACTATGCCGAGGTCAGCTTTGACGGCATGCAGTCGCTTATTGATTCGGTTGGCGGTATCGACATCAACGCGACCGATGACGTCGACGATCCCGAGCATCTGGATATTAAGATTACTGCCGGCCAGCAGCATATGGATGGCGCCACTGCCCTTACCTACGCCCGTTGCCGTTACATCTATGCCGACGGCGACTACACACGCATGCGCCACCAGCGTCAGGTGCTCGGCGCCCTTGCCAACCAGATTCTCAACAACTTTGACCCCACCAAGGTCTTTGATCTGGTCAATTCGCTGTCCGACATGCTCGTGACGGACATGAGCGTTCAAGATATCGTTTCCACGGTCAATGCCATGCGAGGCATGGATGTCGACGGCATGTACTCGGCCAATCTGCCCTCGTATGCCGACGAAACCACCGTAATTGATGGCCAGAGCTACGTGTTTGTGTACGAAGACGAGCTTAAGGAAATGATGGCGCGCGTCGATGCCGGCAAAGACCCCAAGGGGCCCAACACCATGGGCCTATCCGATGGATCGAGCTCTACCATTGGCGATCTCAACGAAAATACGTCCGATGATTATGCATACGGCACCGCGACGTCTTCGACCGGCTCGGATGATTCTGGCGATTCGGGTGACGGTTCCGATTACTACGAAGAGCCAACCGGGGACGGCAACGGTTACGACGCCAACTACTAAGTTACGGCGTTTTACCAAACGCCGTAACGGCTCGACGCTGCGCGCCGCCCAAGGCGACAACTTGTCATTCAAAAGGCAGGGCATGACCAGAAGGTCAATGCCCTGCCTTTTTCATGCCAACTTGTTCGCCTTGGACGTCGCTCGCTGACGTTGGCTCAACCTGCGTTGCTGACTACTCCCCTTGCACCAAAAACCGCCCCGTTCTCGGTTTTGAGGACGGGGCGGTTTTGCTCACCTAGATTGTTCGAGTTTCTTATGCGAAACGGGCGACGAGCTCCTGCAGGACGTCGGTCATCTTGACGAGCGAGCTGACCGGAATAAACTCGTTGACGCCGTGGTAGCAGTAGCCGCCTGTCGAAAGGTTGGGGCAGGGCAGGCCGCGGAACGACAGCTGTGCACCGTCGGTGCCGCCGCGAATCGGCAGCACCTGGGGTTCAACGTCGCAGGCAAGATAGGCTGCCTTGGCGACATCGATAAGCTCGGGGTAGTCGCGGACAATCTCGGCCATGTTGCGGTACTGGTGCTTGACCTCGATCGTCACGCGCTCCTCGCCCAGGCGCTGGTTGAGCATTGCGGCGGCAGCGTCCATTAGCTCGAGCTTCTGCTGGAACTTGGCAGCGTCGTGATCGCGGACGATATAGCGTGCCGTGGCATGGTCGACCGTTGCCGAAACGCCCTCAAGGTGATAGAAGCCCTCGTAGCCCTCGGTGTATTCCGGGCGCTGCACATAGGGGAGCAGGGCATTGAAGTCGCAGAATAGATTGCCCGCGTTAACCATGCGGCCCTTGGCGTCGCCGGGGTGAATGGACTGACCCTCAAAGCGAACGGTTGCCTCGGCGGCGTTGAAGCACTCCCACTCGAGTTCGCCAACCGGACCGCCGTCAACCGTGTAGGCGTATTTGCAGCCAAAGGTCTCGATATCCAGCAGTTCGGCACCGTGACCGATTTCCTCGTCCGGGCAGAAGCAAATGCCAAGCGTGGGGTGGGGCAGGGTGGGGTCCTTTGCGATACGCGCGACGAGCGCCATAATCTCGGCGACGCCGGCCTTGTCGTCGGCGCCCAGCAGCGTGGAGCCGTCGGTACACACCAGGTCCTCGCCCACCAGGTTGTTCAGGGCGGGAAGTTTGGTGGTGCTCATGGATACGGGTTTGCCGTCGACGATGCCGCAAACTAGGTCGCCGCCTTCATAGTGCACGATGTGCGGCGCTACGTCGGCGCCCGGCGCGACCTCGGTGGTGTCGAGGTGCGCGATCAGACCCAGGGCGGGTTTATTCTCGGAACCGGCGCTTGCGGGGATATGCGCGCAGACATAGGCGTTTTCGGTTACATGGGCATCGGTTGCACCCAACTCGTGCAGCTCCTCGGCAAGCAGGTTGGCAAGGTCAAACTGGACGGCGCTCGACGGCACCTGGTCGCAGTTGGCATCCTCGGACTGTGTGTTGATCTGGACGTAGCGCAAAAAACGCTCGAGTACGTCGGGGTTCGTGGTGAAGTTTTCCATAAAGAACGCTCCAATCTTGGTTGTCGTGTGCAACAAGAACTCTAGCACGGTATGCCGAGGCATACCGCGACGCTCGGATGGGGTAGAATCAGCCATTGAATGCAGAAGGGACGGATGTTCATGGATACGACAAATAGCTCGCGCGAGCTACACCTAACGGTGGCGAACGAAGACTACTTGGAGTGCATGGTTCGCATCGAAAGCGAGGAAGGGGAGACCAATGGTGTGCGGTCGGTCGATATCGCGCAGCGCCTTGGCGTCTCGAAGGCATCGGTCAACAAGGCGGTTTCGGCTCTCAAAGCATCCGAGCTTGTCGAGCAGTCTCACTACGGCAAGGTTGTCCTGACCGACCGTGGGCGCGAGGTCGGCTCGGCTATCTGGTATCGCCATCGCCTGATCCGCACGTTTTTGGTCCAGGAGCTCGGCGTCGATTTTGAGCGCGCTGATGCTGAGGCGTGCATGATGGAGCACGCGCTTTCCGAGGACACGATGAACCGTTGGCTCGCCTATCTCGAAAAGCAGGGAATCAGCGTCGAGGAATAGCGAAATACTTATATGGATACGAGTTATTACAATCGCTTTGGCGGCGAGGAACTTATGCGCCGACTTGCCAGTGAGACATTGCTGGCACAGGGCCCCATGGGAAGCGTGCTGCTGAGCGAGTACGGCGCCGCCGATATTCCGCCGGCATTTTGGAATCTTGCCGAACCGCAGACGGTTTCTCGTATCCATCGCCTGTATGTCGCCGCTGGCGCGCAGGTGCTCATTACCAATACCTTTCAGGCATCAAGCTATGCTCTCAAGCAGGATCTGATTACGCCGTCCGTGGCTGAGGTCAATCGCGGTGCCGTCGACGATGCACGTCAGGCGCACCCTCAGCTGTTGCTGGGCTCGATGGGCCCGATTGGCATTGAGTGGTTTGCCGAAGACTCTGCCGAGTATCGAGAAATCCGAGGCTTTTCGCGAGAGCAGGCATACGCCCTACTCAATGCTGGTGTTGACGGTCTGCTGATCGAGACGGTGACGTCTATCCGTAATTTGCAGCCCATGCTTGCCGGCGCCCAGGATGCCGCCGCCGGCATGCCTGTTTTGGTGAGTTTTGTCGTTGACGATAAAGGCGACCTGCTAGGCGATGGCCTCAACATCGAGGCTGCCGTTTTGTACGCCGAAAAGCACGGCGCAAACTCGGTTGGCGTTAACTGCTGTTCACTTGCGGCCGCGAACGTGGCGGTGCCCAGGATGGTTGCATCGGCGACTACACCCGTCACGGTACGCCCCAACATGGGCGATCCGGTCCAAACTCAGGATGGCCCTGTGTGGCGCGAGAACCCCGAAGCCTTCGCGCGCGCTTGCATCGAATGGAGGCATGCCGGTGCCGCAATGGTGGGCAGTTGCTGTGGAACTACGGCGATTACCACGGCGGCGATGGCCGAGGCGCTCGATATATAAAGGTCAAAACCGCTCCATACGGGGGCGGTTTTTTTTATTGCTTGCGCATCGCTGGTACCATTTGCCCAAATGGTGAATGCCGGTTTTGGCAGGTTGCCGGGCGAGCGTTGCGGGTATACCCCATGCGTATCATGATCCAAACACTGTGAGGTGTCTGCGCGTGTGCGCGATAATTCATTTTGGAACTGACGGTTGGCGCGCCCGCGTCGACGACGACTTTACCGCCGACAACGTTGCCCGCATTGCCGATGCCATCGGCGAGTTGTGGCAAAAGATTAATCCCGGCAAAACAGTATATATAGGGTTCGACACCCGGCCGCAGGCGCGCGAGTTCGCTGAGCTTGCGGCAGGCGTGCTTGCGGCTCACGGATTGGACGCAGTGCTCGCATCTCGGCCTGTCCCGACCCCCGCCCTTACGTGGGCGGCGGCGTATGACGGCGAGGCCTGCGGCGCGCTCATGGTGACGGGGTCCCATCATCCGCAGGGGTATCTGTGCCTTAAACTACGCATGGGAGATGGCTCGACGGCCAATCAGGATGTCATCGAAGAGCTCGAAGAGACCATGGCCCCCGAGCCAATGGGGATCGAGGAACGCTATCGCACCGCGGATATTATTCCTGACTATATGCAGGCTGTGGCATCGTTTGTCGATGCCGAGGCCATTCGAGCCGCTCACCTGCGTGTGGTAGTTGACCCCATGGGCGGCGCGGCCCAGGGATATCTTGCCGACCTGCTGCGGGAGTTAGGCGTCGAGGTGCACGAGATTCATGCCGGACAGTCGTCCGATCAAGAGGACATTTGCCCCGACCCTGTTGAGCCATGGGTGGACGCTTGCGAGCGTGCGGTTGTCGAGGACGGGGCATGCGCGGGCCTAGTGACCGACGGCGATGCCGATCGTATTGGCGCGGTCGACGAACGCGGTAGATATATACATCCGCATCAAATCATGGCGCTTGTTTTGGGCGACCTCGTTCAATTCCGCAATTTAGAGGGCCGTGTCGTCGTCAATCTCTCGTGCTCGACGCTCGTGCGCCGCATTGCCGAGGCGCTTGGCTGTCGTGTGACCGTTAAGCCGGTCGGTTTCAAATATATAGCTGCAGAGATGAAGAAGGGCGGCGTCCTCATGGGAGGCGAGGAGGCCGGCGGTATCGGCATCGCCGCGCATATGCCCGAGCGCGATGGAATCCTTGCCTGCCTGATTCTGTGCGAGCTGATGGCCAAAACCGGTGCGCCCTTGGGCGTGCTTATTGACCAACTCGAGGCGAGCTTTGGCAAGACGAGCTATGGGCGTCGAGATTTGCGTCTTGAGGCCGAGGATGCCGAGTCGCTGCGTACGCTGCTCCCCGGTGTGAATCCAAAGTCGATATGCGGTAAGGTGCCGCAGAGCGTGAGCCATATGGATGGTCTGCGTCTTGCATTCGATGACGATACCTGGCTGCTCATACGTCCAAGCGGAACAGAGCCCGTGGTGCGCGTGTATGCCGAAGGTTTTTCGGTCGAGGAACGCGATGAGTTGCTCAAGGCGGGGTGTGCACTGGCGAAGGGTGCCTATCCGCTATAACGATATGCTGACACTCAATAAAGGGATGGTCGGCGAAAGGTAGGGAACGCCACGCGAGCGTAGTCGATAGTCCTAAATATGTAGGAAATGTGTGCGCGAAGATTCCCGCCCCCGGGGCCCCGCCGGTCTGGCAATATATCTCCTTGCCGCGCGGCCCGGTGGGACCGGATGAGCCGCA
>CABQJJ010000006.1 GCA_902464485.1 uncultured Collinsella sp.
AGTTCGCCATGGAGCACGTGGTCTACGCCAGCGCCATGAATGGCTTTGCCCGCCTTGACCCCAACGACGGCAATATGGATATGTATCCGCTGCTCGATATGATCATCGACGACATGCCCGCGCCCGAGGTTGACGAGAACGCTCCGCTGGCCATGCAGTGCGTGACCATCGACCACTCCAACTTCGTTGGCCGTATCGGCATCGGCCGCGTGTACTCCGGCGCCATCCACCAGGGCGACCAGATCCTGGTTGTCAAGAACGACGGCTCCAGCGCCACCGCTACCGTCAAACAGCTCTTTACCTTCGACTACCTGGGCCGCACCGAGTGCCAGGAAGTCGGCGCCGGCGACATCGCCGCCGTTGTGGGCATCGACCGCACCGATATCGGCGATGTCTACACCGATCCCGAGAACCCCGTTGAGCTCGAGCCCATCGAGATCGACCCGCCGACCCTGTCCATCGTCTTTGAGGCTTCGACCTCTCCGCTCGTCGGTCGCGATGGCGACATCGTGGGCGCCCGTCAGCTCAAGGAGCGCCTGTTCAACGAGGCCGAGAACAACGTGACCATGAAGATTGAGGAGCTCGATGACAAGAGTGGCGTCGAGGTCTCGGGCCGCGGCATTCTGCACCTGTCCGTTCTGATGGAGTCCATGCGCCGCGAGGGCTTTGAGTTCCAGGTCGGTCGTCCCCGCGTTCTGTTTAAGAAGGACGAGAACGGCAACAAGATGGAGCCCGTCGAGCAGGCCGTCGTCGAGTGCCCGGACGAGTACTCGGGCAAGGTTGTTGAGGTCTTCGGCACCTCCGGCGGCATCATGACGAGCATGGATACCTCGGGCATCGTGACGCACCTCGAGTTTAAGATCCCGACCCGCGGCATCATGGGTCTTAAGAACCGCATCATGAACGTCACTCACGGTGAGGGTGTGTTCTACCACACCTTCTTGGAGTATGGTCCCTACGCCGGCGAGATCGGCAATCGTCAGAACGGTGCCATGATTTCCATGACCACCGAGAAGGCCGTTGCCTATGCCCTGGGCACGCTGCAGGAGCGCGGTCAGCTGTTTGTTGAGCCGGGCACCGAGTGCTATGAGGGCATGATCGTGGGCGAGCGCAGCAAGGCCGGCGACATGGTCGTCAACATCGCACGTACCAAGAACCTGGGCAACCAGCGTTCCTCGACCTCCGATATCTCCGTCCAGCTGGTGCCGCCCCGCACCTTCTCGCTCGAGGAGGCGCTGGAGTACATCGCCGACGACGAGCTGGTCGAGATTACTCCCAAGAACATCCGCCTGCGCAAGCGTCTGCTCAACGCCACTGACCGCAAGAAAGCAGCCGTCCGCGCCGGCCAGGTCAACAAATAAGCGCCGGGCTTTATAGCTGCCAATAAGAAAGGGCGTCGACCATCGCGGTCGGCGCCCTTTTTACCACCGCAAAGGGGATAAGTGCCTTTGTGGTGGTTTTGGGTTAGGCTGTAGTTGTTTAAACATATGCATAATTCACTGGTCAATTGCCTCATTGATGCAGAGCAGTTAATTGAATAATCGCCTGGTATTAAATAAAAAGACCTTTCTAGCTGTCGTTTACATCGCTGGCATCGATGTTGTATTTTATGCACGTGGCATAGACGTACCGTTTTGGTAATTGCGCTTTTAGAGGGTCTTACAGTGCGCTGGGCGTATTTATCTTGATGTCGGGGTCCGCGTGCGATCCGACGATTCGCCTTATTCCACATTGTGTTGCAGGAAATAGGGAAAACTATGGACACTCGTCGCACACGGTCGCTGGGTGCGGCCGCCATTGCCTTAATGTTGATTTGCCTTGCCGCCGCAGCTCTTTGCGGTGTGGCTCCTGTGCTCGCCGATGGCGTTGCCGCAGCCAACCTAATCGAGATAAACGGCGACACGGCCACGGTTAGCGTTAACCTGTATAAAGATGCCAACCACAATACTGCCCTGGGTTCTGACGCGGTGCTCTCAACCGATACGCTCTATGGGGCGTTCAGTGCGGTTTTTATGGCGGAGTCCAGACCGACGGCCGATAAATATACGGCCGTGTATACGTTTCCGGAAACCATCAATGTGAAAGATAATTACGGCGGAGATCTTTTGAATGGCACGGGGAGCGCTGCCACCAAGGCCGGCACATGGAGAATAGAGAAGAATAAGCTGTTCTTTACGTTTGACACCGAATGGTTGCAACAACATCCGTCCGATGTGTATGTTGCTGCCGATTTTTCTTTTGAGCTGGCAAATAAGGACGTCGGCTCTGGCAATTCGACGAAAGTCAATTTTCCCGGAACAGGCGAAATCGACATTGCGACTAAAGACGGCAACGTGACGGGAGCGAAAGAGGGAAAGTTTTCCCAAGACGAAAACGGAACGGCTAAAGTTACCTGGACGGTAAAGCTTAAAGTCGAGTCATGTGCAACCAATGTCGTGCTCAACGACACGCTGGGGAGTAACTTCTCGTTTGTGGCGGGCAGCTTTAAGCTCGATGGAAAACAGCTCGATTCTCAGCCGACAATCGACGGTCAAAACGTGAACGCGGACTTGGGAAATCTGTCTCAAGGCGAGCACGTGCTTGCGTACGAAACGCTGCTCAAGTCGGGTATCTCTGCCAAGAATACGGAATACATCAATGAGCAGGCTGCCTCGCAGAATAAAGCTGAATGGGCGTGGGGCGGCTCGAGCGATCGTCAGAACGGCTCCGTGACTGTTGCTCCCAGCAAGTTTCGCTACGACATGATTAACAAGTCAAATGGTTCTGGTTCGGCATCTGATATCACATGGACGGTTACATTTAACCGAGGCGAGCTTAAAGCTGATATGACCGGTTACAAGTTTACTGACCAATTGGACGATAAGCAGTCGTACACAGGCAGCTATACGGTTTACAAGGGCGACTCGGGATCGGATGTTCTCGCGCCGCCGGTCGAGCTCGATTCGACGAAGAGGTCCTTTACCTATACGTTCCCGACAGACCTTGCCGACAAATACGCCACCTACCGCATCGTCTATCACACCAAGATGAACGATACGAACTCTTACGATACGGTGCACAATACCGCAAAGGTTGACGGCAGCGTGTCCGGTTCGGACGAGGGCGTGTTCTCGCCTCAACTGGTGGGTACCCCAATTACCAAGAGGCTTGTGAGCGACAAGGACGCTGCGACGACGGGTCGGGCAACATGGGAGACGAGCGTCGCTCTAAAGGCCATCGTAAATGCGGTCCATCCGGATAGGGTGACGGTGAAGGATACGTTTCAATCGGCGTGGTCGCAGGATCTCGGCGTCGATGAAGGATCCATTACCATCACGATTGGCAATACCGTGCTGGTACGGAACACCGACTGGCTCCTGACAGGGAACTGGCAGGCCGAGGGAACAAAGAGAAATTTCAACCTTGATATATACGTTAACGACAAAGTGAAAGCTGCCCTCGAGAACAAGGACTACGCCGTTATTACTTACACCACCACATCCGATGCGCTTTCGGGTTGGTACTCGAACTTTGCATCGGTTAGCGCGCCGGGCCTGAACCTCGGTTGGCCGTATACGCCCGGCGTTATGTATGTCGTCAACCAAGAAACGACGCCTGCGGTCGAGAAGCCGGAGGCGGAATCGAAGGTGTCTTGGAATGAGGACTTCGACTGGAGCGCCGTCGACGGTTCGGACGAGAAGGGCGCTTGGATCGTCGACTGGACGGTGTACGCGAATCGTCAGAAGGGCGCGGCGGGAGAGTACTACGGAGCCGGAAAGCTCAACAGCGCACCGTTGAACATCATCGATGCCCTTCCGAGCGGCATGAGTTATGTTGCGGGATCCGCCAAGTACACGCTTGTACGGAATCCCTACGATAAGCATACGGGGATTGGTCGCGGGAACGAGGCCGAGATGGTCGTTGATGATCAGCCGCTCGACACCGGCAACGTTCGTAGTGATGACAACACGGTCACTTTCTCCATCCCCACGACTAGGCTTGAAAACTATGCCGGCTACGCGAAGCTCACGTACAAGACGGCGGTCAAGCGCGGTGAACTCGATGTCTCCAAGAATGAGGTGAAGCTCACCAATTCGGCCAGTGCTGAGTCGGGAGATAAGAAGTTCGATTCCGGTAGTGGTACCGTCACCATCAAGAACAACGTGCTGTTAAAGACCGGAAGCCAGGTCGCCAACAGCAATCGCATCAAGTACACCATTCTTGTCAATGAATCGGCACTTGACCTTAAGAATGGCAGCGATTTCCTTGAGCTCGTCGATGTCATGGATGCTAAATGCGCGCTGGTGCCGTCTTCGGTCAAGGTGTACCAGCACAAAGACGAGGGCTGGAATTTGCTTGGCTCGGATGAGTACACCGTTGGTGCCGAGACCATCAAGGACGACTCTGGCGCTGCGTGTACAAAGATGACGCTTAGCGTGCCCGACGGTTCACATCTTAAAGTTCAATATGAGGTAATTCCTGCTGGCAATGCGGGCGAGACGGTCTCGCTTACCAACAAAGCGTCGCTTACGGCCGTTTGGGACGGCGAAGAGGTTCATTCCAAGAATTGGGTAATTCAAAAGGCGTCTGGTTCGGCTGGCGGCAGCGGCTATGGTGTCACGGTGACCAAGGTCGACAAGAGCGATATCGAAAAGAAGCTTTTCGGCGCTACGTTTACGCTCTATAAGGTTGATGTGGACACGGCTTTAACTGCCGGCGTCGGTGCAGCAAAAACGCTGTTTCAAGAGGTCCCGACGGGCGATAGCGGTACGGCGACATTTGGGACTGCCGACAAAAAGATGGAAGCCTATACGCTGTATTGCCTTGAAGAGACCCAGGCACCCCAGGGCTATAACGTTATCGATAAGCCGGTGTGGATTATGCTCAAGGGTCAAAGCGAGCGGCAGTATTGGGACGCGCTCGCGAAGGTAGCGGAGTTAAGGCAGAAGGATGCTACCGTTGAGATTCCGACGGCAAACACTGATATCACGGTTTACGATGCGCCTTATTCTGGGAAGGCTACGATTTCGGCCACAAAGGTGCTCCAAGGGTCGTCGCTAAAGGAGGGGCAGTTCTCGTTTGTGCTCAAGGATGCAAACGGCAAGGTCCTGCAGACCGCCAAGAACAGCGCGGACGGAACTATTAGCTTTAATCTGGATTACAGCAAGGTGGGGACTTACGAGTACGCCATCCGCGAGGTTGTCCCCGAAGGCGCTGTGAAAAACGTCAAGGATCATATCGCCTACGACGCAACCGAGCACAGGGTTATGGTCAAGGTGGAAAATGGCGAAGGCGAGCTCAAGGCCACCGTCACTTACGATGGCGTCTCTTCGACTCCGCCGACCTTTACCAATAAGTATTCAACCACGCTTCCCGCGGCGGGCGGCTCCGGCCTGACTATGACCTATTTGGCCGGAGCTTCGCTGTTGTGCTTTGCGGCGACATGGATGCATGCTCGTCGCCGGCGCGATTTGAAGCGAGGTGGTCGTCGTGGATAAGATGCTCCGTCGCGTAATGGCTTTTGGAACGGTTGTTTTACTCGCGCTGGTTGCCTTTGCCGCAACGCCTGGAGTTGCCCGAGCGGGTGAGACCGGTGCCGTTACAGTTGGCGGCACGGTCGCGGCTCGGTATAACGCATACCAGATTTTCGCGGCAACTGTTGTCGATAAAACCGGCGATGACCAAAAGGTTGCGACCGATTTGACGTGGTCGAATGATGCTGCTCGAGATGCCGTGCTGCCCGTGCTTCGCGATGCCGGTTTTAAAGACTCGGCGTCGACGGCACAAGATGCCGCCGAGTGGATGAATGCCAAGGGGCACATGACGGGCGCGCTAACGGTAAAGATTGCCCGTGCAATCAGCGATGCCGGCGCTGTGTCCGTGGCCCTTAACGCGGGCACGACGGCCGAGCTGCCCTGTGGCTTCTGGCTCATCGTCGCCGACGACGACGCCATCGCCCAGGACCAGGCCGGCACCGCGCCGATCATGGCCCTGGTCGGCGGCGGCGCCGTCACCGTCAAGCCCAAGGCGGCGACCCCCAAGGTGTCCAAGCGCGTGCTGGAGGACGGCACCGCCGCCTGGCAGAAGGCCGCCGACGCCACGGTCGGCGACGGCCTGTACTGGCGCCTCTCGGCAACGGTCCCGGCGGGCCTTTCCGCCTACGACACCTACACGGTGCAGTTCGTCGACACCATGGGCGCGGGGCTCGACCCCTCCAAGGTCGCCGCGAGCATGCATGTTTACGCGGCGGCGGGCGCGGACGGCGGCTTCGACGCCGTCGCATGTGAGGGCGGCAACGCCAGCTCGACGCCGGCTAAAGGGTGGACAGACATAACTTCACAATGCAATGTCTCGGTCGAGGGCAATGCCTTCACCGTGCGCACCGGCGACCTCATCGCCGCGCTCGGCGGGGCCGACGCCTTCGCCGCGGGCGCCCGCGTGGTCGCCGTGTACGACGCGCCGCTCAACGGCGCGTGCAGCCACGGCATCGCCAAGGGCAACCCCAACGAGGTCTACCTGCGCTACCCGCGCTCCCCCTTGGCCGACCAGTCCGGCGACGCCGGCTTCACCCGCACGCCGAGCGACGACGCGACGGCGTACACTTGGGGACTCAGTCTGATCAAGCGTTCAAGCGCAGACGATAAGCCGCTCGCGGGTGCCAAACTGCGCATTATCGATGACCACGGCCGCATCCTAACGACTGACGGCACGTGGTCGACGGATGCCGATGCGTGCGTCACCACGGGCGCGGACGGCCATGTGGAATTGAGGGGTGTGGACGCGGGTGTCTACACCGTCGAGGAGGTCGCGGCTCCCAAGGGATACACCGCCTTTGAGGGCAAGCGAGCGGTGACGGTTGCGTCTGAGGGCCTGGACGTTAAGCAGGTGGTAGCCGCGAAGCCCAAAGTGACCGTGTCGGCCGAAAGCCCTCTGCGGGTTGATAACGTCGATACCGGGACGGGTTCGATTGAGCTGTCGGTGCTCGACACCCCAAGCAAAGAAGCAAGTCGAGGCTTTATGCCCTCGACGGGAGATAGAACGTTGGTGCTGGTGGCGGTTTTGGCTGCAATCGGAGTGGCGGCTATTATCGTCGCGCTCGTCATCAAGCGGGGAGGAGATCGCCATGAAAAATAATTGTCCCCTCTGGTTACACCGCGGTCGAGCCCTTCACCTTTGAGATCAAGCCGACTATGAAGACCGATGATCTTAATGCCGGTCTTACTGGGCTCACTGGAGAGCTTCAGGCCGATCAGGGCGGCAAGGTCATTGCCGGTATCACCGATGGGAAAGCCGGCGATAACAATCTGACGGCGAAGTCTGGCTCTGATAAGGACACGGCGGCACCTTCAACATTACCGTCGGCGATACCAAGCAGATTAACCTCCCGCTCACCGGCCTTAACGGTGTGACCTTCACTTGGATCGCCGGCAGTGCGGTGCTGTGTATCGGCGTGGCGCACCTCATCCGTAGGTGTAAGCGCGACGACGGTTCTGAGGAGTAGCTGTTCGCCTCGAATTTCAACACGAGACATGAAAAAGCGGGACACCCGGTCGAATGTGGTCGGGTGCCCCGCTTCGTTTGTTGGTGCAAAGTAACCTGATCCCTTTGCACCACCGCAAAGGTGCCTGCCCCCTTTGTGGTGGTTGGCGGTTAGGCGGAGGGAAGGCCCGGGGTGCTGGGGGCCTGTTGCGGTTTGAGGTGGGCGTTACGCCAGATGACCTGGATGAGATAGCCAAGCGTAAAGACGAAGGCTACGCCGCTGATAAAGTTGCCCATGAGGGGGAGTGCCGTAAGGGCCCCGGCGATGGCGCCGCCGATGGCTGCCATGGCATAGCGGTTCTGTTTGTGCCCGACCATGCGCGCGATCGAGGTGCCCGTAAAGGCCGCGGAGACCAGCGCGACACCGATCACGGCACACAGTAGGGCTCCGGCGAGCGAAAGGCCGGCAATCGAGATGATGAGCAGCAGAACTGCGGGTATGACGGTTACCGTGCCCAAAAGACCGCTCACCCACAGCGGGGCGGGGTGCTGGTGAAGCATGCCGGCCGCGCTGGCTGTTGCACGCGGAAAGACGAGCTCAAGGAGAATAGCGACAAAGCAGGTGGAAAGAGCTGCGGCAACGATGCCGCCGATGGTGTCGTTGACGGTGGAAGTATCCTCGTTCTCGGTGCGGTCGATCTTGAGGGCTCCCACTTTGGCGCCGTCGGCGCGTTCGGGGTCCTGTGAGACATGAGCGTTTACGGTGCCGGTGATGTGGGCGTTTTTGCCGAGCACCAGCTTGTCGGCCCAGACCTCAACATCGCCATCGACAGTGCCATCGATGGTTACCGTACTGCCCGCGAGCGCTGCCGACTTGGCGGAGCCGCGCAGGGCAACCGTCTCGCCTGCGGCATAGAAGCAATTGGCAGTACTGCCGGAGTTAAGCACGACGTGCTGAGCGGCAACCGTCACGCTTCCATCAATGGTGGTCTTGGCGATATCGATGGTGCGAGCTGCCAAGCGGACGGCGCCGCCTACGGTGCAGTCGCGAATCGACAGGCTCTCACCAGCCGCGATGATATCGCGGTCGATGGACGTGTCATCCAGGTTAAGGCTTTGACCGGCCCAGTACAGATCGCCCTCGACGCCGGATGGACTGGAATCCCCGTCGGACACGAAAACATTGCCCGCGCTATCGGTGCCGGCGAATGCCATGGTGGGGAGCGCGGTAAACGCCAGCGCGATAAGCGCGAAGGCCATAATGAGGCGTCCGCGCATGTTGCGACGCTGCGCCGCCGCGGGTTGGTTGTGAGGCATGGTGAATCCTTTGCTTGGTGAATTGCATACACCCAACAGGGTACCCATCGTGCCCTCGCTCTAAAAGAAACTCGCGGTTGCAATATTTTGCATGGGCAATTGCCTTCATAAGGTGTCGCGGGATATCGGGCCTGCGGCCGGTTGTAGGCAGATTGTCACCTTGCGATGGGTGTAGCCGTGCTATCTATTTTTTGCGATGTAAGAAACGCGCGATGTCGTCCTCGGTGGGGCTTTTGATGTCAAAGCGCAGCGAGAGCCAGCGCAGGCCCATGGTCACCACGACGCAAACGGCCAGCGCTACGACATTGCTGACCAAGCCGCTCATGACAAGGCAAACATAGCTTGCCGATCCGGCGATAGCCGCGATGGCATAGAAGTTAGTGCGCTGGAAAATGCCCGGCACCACACCCATAAAACCATCGCGCAGCATGCCGCCGCCTACCGCGGTAAAAAAGCCCATCATGATGCACACGACCGGTGCAAATCCGTACACGAGTGCCTTATCTGCGCCGGTTGCCGCATAAATACCCACCGAGATGATGTCGAGCAGAGGGATGAGCTTGTCGGGCTTGTCGACGATGGCAGGGAAGATGTAGATGATGGCCGCCGTGGCGATGGACAGCGGCAGCGCCATGGGCTGGTTGAGGATGTAGACGTTGCCCACCTGAAGCGTCATATCGCGCAAAAGACCGCCGCCCAGACCGCAGACCACGGCGAGCGCGACGGCGCCTACCAGATCGAGTTTGTGCTCGCGCGCAACCAGCACGCCCGAAATCGACGCCGCGACGACAGCGAACATCTCGAGCCAAAACGGGATGGCAACCATGGCATCTGAGGCGTGTGCGGTAGCGGTTACAGTGGCGACGACGGGCAAGGTGGGGTCCTTTGGGTAGTTGGATTGGACAATGCCCGTACATAGTACATGGTTGTGAGAGGTTGTGACCCCATTGCTCGGTAAACGGTTGGGACTGGGTACGGTCACAGGTTCCAAGCATGTACATCAGCCTCCAAAGATGTCGAAAAAAAGTCGTTTTTGGAGGGTGATGTACATGTTTTGGCGCGGGGCGAGCGGGTTCGTCGTTACTCAGAAGGCGGCTCTTCGGCTTGATCGCTCTTCCAGTTGCGGATAAGTACCTTGCGCAGTTCGTCTTGCTTTCGCTGATACACGGCATCTATGCAACGGGGCGTGCCGAGTGCTTCGCGGATATTGTTCATGGCACGGTGAAAAGCGAGTTGGCTGGCAAATTGTGTTGAGGTGAGTGTGACGATGCGATAGCCCATTTGGGCAAGCACGGCCTCTCGCTCCGCATCTGCCCCCTTGCGCTCGGCCTCGTCGTGAAAGCCGCCCTTATATTCGATGCCGAGTTCTCTGCGCTTACAGGTAATGAGGGCATCGATTTTGAGCGTTCGGGCTTTGGTGCAATGCCAGAGCCGTTTGGGGATCTCGAGGGGCTTATTGAGCTCGACACCTCGGATGCCAACGCCGCCTTCGCGCGTCGGGAGTGAAAGGGCAATGGCCGACGCGCTTTCCATGGGCGAGGCAGAGTGGTCGTAGACGTGTCTGAGCGCAAGTCGCGCGCGTGTGGCACCGGGTTTGCCGGGGTGCCGATCGAGTAGTTCGACAACTTCGTCCTTGGAAGTGGTTGCTGGCTGCTCGGTGTAAGAGTCGCCAGGATTGAGCCCCATGCGATAATCACCGCAAACTTCGTAGCCGTATTCGAGGTATTCGATTCTGTCCATCCACTCGGCAGCGAATACGAAGGTAAGGGCTTCGTCGGTGATAAAAATACCGGGGGTCAGCTCGTCAATATGGCCGTAGGGTAGATTTTGGCCAAGAACGTGGCAATTTACGCCTTTGGCGCGGATTCGCTCGAAGGCAAATACAACGGAGATATCGATAGCCTCAAGCATGCTAGTGGGAATACCGCAGTCGGTAAGAGCCCGTCGAATGCGCGTGGTGCGTTGCTGGGTGGAGAGGCCTCTTGCGCCTATCTGGTAGTCGTGCTGCGCGATCGCCTGAACCAGGTCTTGTGGCGCGTGATGGACGAGCCATGCGGTTTTATGCGTAATGAGAACAGGAGTATCCATTAGGGACCTCTCGCTTTATGCCGATATGCAATCCTTATGTCCGTTGAAGTGAGAAAATATACCGAATGCTGGCAAAACGATCGATCGCGCGCCGAGCGCGATATGCAAAGGTGTACATCAGCCTCCAAAAACGACTTTTTTGACATCTTTGGAGGGTGATGTACATGTTTGAGATCTGGGCTGGTGTTGAACGCCCTGGCGGGTTCGAATCCCCCCTCCTCCGTTGTATTTGTTTGTAAGGGACTCAAAACAAAAAAGCTCCCTTTGTTGGGAGCTTTCTCAACCAAAATGGCGGAGGAGGAGGGATTCGAACCCTCGTGACCTTATACAGGCCAAACGGTTTTCGAGACCGCCGCATTCAACCACTCTGCCACCCCTCCGCGTGGGGTAAAAACAAAGCAGGCACTAAGGCCTGCTTTGGAATTAACTGGCGGAGAGTCAGGGATTTGAACCCTGGAGACGCTTTTGACGCCTACACGATTTCCAATCGTGCTCCTTCGGCCACTCGGACAACTCTCCGTTAAATGCGAAAGTCAGTATACACGAGGAACGGCAAAGTGCAAACCAAAAACTTGGCATTTTTAAAATTGCATCGCTCCGTCGTTTGTTCAACCGTGTCGAAACCGATCGATGACCTGCGTAATCGATCCAGGCGAACTGTTCAAACGAGGTAGTTGCGGACGGTTTGGAATCAAGTTTAAAAACTCAATATGCCGCGTTGTGCCACTGGTATGCATTTTGCGACCGCAGCCATGCTGCAAACGACTTGCGCTTATCTGGCAGAAAGCCGACACGTACCCGCCCTTGTCCGCAAATCCGTCAAGCTATTGGTCGGCGTTTGGTTGGAATGCGCATGAAACGCCGTGCGAGTATGGGCATATGTGGAGGTCATGAGGTTGTAGCTGCATATTCTTGCGGCCTGGGAGGTTGAAAGATATTATTACCAAGTCTTTTCCTGCTTCAGGCGCACCTTCACGACCTGAAGCCACATTTGCCCAGAGGAGGTGACAATATGAAGGCTTATGAACTGCTGTTCTTTGTTGACCCGTCGCTCGACCCCGAGACTCGTCTCGCTGTTATGAAGCGTATCGATACCACGATCGCTGAGGGCGCTGGCAAGGTCGACTCCGTTGACGAGTGGGGCAAGCGCAAGCTCGCCTACGAGATCAACGACCTCACCGATGGTGACTACACCCTCATCAACTTCCACGCAGATCCTACCCAGATCGCCGAGCTTGATCGCGTCCTGCGCATCACCGACGCTGTGGTCCGCCACATGATCGTCCGTCGCGACGACCAGGAGTAAGACTGTCGTTTTGGACTGGGCTTGTGCCCCAAGAGGAAGTAGTGAGTAATGAGCATCAATCGAGTGAACATCACCGGTAACCTCACCCGCGATCCCGAGCTGCGCGCCACCGCCGGCGGAACCCAGGTTCTGTCCTTTGGCGTCGCCGTGAACGATCGTCGTCGCAATGCGCAGACTGGCGAGTGGGAGGACTATCCCAACTTTGTCGACTGCACTATGTTCGGCACCCGCGCCGAGGCCGTGAGTCGTTTCCTGGCAAAGGGAAACAAGGTCGCGATCGAGGGCAAGCTGCGCTACAGCTCTTGGGAGCGCGACGGTCAGCGCAGGAGCAAGCTTGAGGTCATTGTCGATGAGATCGAGTTTATGAGCTCCCGTGGTGGCCAGGGTGGCTACGATCAGGGCGGTTACGCCCCCGCAGCTCCCGCGCCCGCAGCACGTCCTGCCGCACCGGTGGCTACGCCGCCCGCGGTCGACGTCTACGATGAGGACATCCCGTTCTAAGGGTTGTTCACCTATTTTTGAGTGAGAGGCGGCTTCGGCTCGCCGAAGTTGCCAAATGAAAGGTATTTTGACATGGCTAATGATTATTCTGCACGTCAGCCGCGTCGTAAGTACTGCCAGTTCTGCAAGGAGAACACTGAGTTCATCGACTATAAGGACACTCAGCTTCTCCGTAAGTACATGACCGACCGTGGCAAGATCAAGCCCCGTCGCGTCACTGGCGCTTGCACGCAGCATCAGCATGACATCGCCAACGCCATCAAGCGCGCCCGCGAGATGGCTCTCCTGCCGTACACCGTCCCCGTGGTTTCCTCTCGTGGCAACCGCGACCGCGGCTAAGAAGGGAGACGCATCATGAAGGTTATTCTTCTCGATGAGATCAAGGGCAAGGGCGGCGAGGGTGACGTCGTAGAGGTCGCTCAGGGTTACGCTGAGAACTTCCTGTTCCCCAAGAAGCTCGCTGTTGCCGCCACTAAGGGCAACCTCAAGCAGCTTGACGAGCGTCGCAACAACATCGCCAAGCGCGAGGCCGTCCGTCTGGCTACCGCCAACGAGACCAAGGCTGCCTTCGAGGGCAAGACGGTTACCGTTGACGTCAAGGTTGGCGACGAGGGCATTCTCTTTGGCTCCGTTACCGCCGCTATGATTGCTGACGCCATCAAGGATCAGCTTGGTATGGACATCGACCGCAAGCGCGTCGAGCTCGGTAAGCCCATCAAGGTTGCCGGTGCCCACACCGTTGCCATCTCGCTGTACCGCGAGATCAAGGCCGAGGTTGTCGTTCTCGTTGGCGTTACCGCCGAGGAGCTCGCTGCCGAGGCTGAGGCTGAGGAGGCCGCTGAGGTCGCCGAGGCTGAGACCGCCGAGGTCGAGACTGAGGCTGCTGCCGAGTAGCATTTGCTGCAACGCAACAATCTTGTTCTAAGAAGGGCGCTCTGGGAGACCAGGGCGCCCTTTTATTTTTAGCGCCATGCGAGCACCGTGATGAGCGCCGTGAGAGCGGGTATCCGTTTCTCACGTTTGGATGGTGTCCCATTTTGGGACCGTTCATCCGTTTGGTTCGGTGATGATTGATGCGACACGGCCCCCTTTTGGACTGTGGCTGATACTATGGATGCTCGCAAGCGATATGAATGAGGATGCTCATGGCATATGACGATAGGGAGACGGGGCTGACGGTCGAGGACCGTGGTTCCAAGTTGGGTCTTCCCCAAAACCAAGATGCAGAGGCTAATGTACTGGCCGCTATGCTGCTATCGCCTGAGGTGGTCGAAGAGGCTCAGGTGGAGCTGCAGCCCGATGATTTCTACCGGCCCATTCATAAGACCATCTATACCGCGATGGTCGATATGTACAACAGCCGTATTCCCATCGACTCCATCTCGCTGATTGATTATCTGCGAAGCATCAACAAGCTCGATGCCGTGGGCGGCGAGGCGTACATTTTGGAGCTGATGGGGCAGACGCTATCGCTCGTCAACTGGCAGCACCATGCCGCCATCGTGCGCCGCGATTCGATGCTGCGCGAGCTGATCGGCGCCACCAACGAGATTAACGCGCTGGCCTACAACGCTCCTACCGACACCAAAGAGGTCGTGGAGCTGGCCGAGAGCAAGCTGCTTAAGGTTACGGCGCGCGAGGTCAAGTCGAGCTATAAGACGCTGACCGAGTTTATGGTCGAGGCCTATAACGAGGCCGAGGAAGTGTGTCAGGCCGGCGGCCAGGCCGCGGGCGTGCCCACGGGCTTCCCGTCCCTCGACCGTATGCTCATGGGTTTCCGCGAAGGCCAGCTCATCATCATCGGTGCGCGTCCTGCTGTGGGTAAGACGTCGTTCGCCCTGAACTTGGCGCTCAATGCCGCCGCTGCCGGCTATACCGTCGGTTTCTTCTCGCTGGAGATGTCAGGCAAGGAAATTGCGCAGCGCCTGATTTGTGCCTATGCCATGATCTCGATCAGTGACTTCCGCACGGGCCGCATTAGCCCCGAGCAGTGGGCCAATATCAACGAGGCCACGCAGACCTTGTCCAAGCTCGATATTCTGATTGACGATACGCCCGGCACTACGGTGACCGAGATTCGCGCCAAGAGTCGCCGTATGCTTCATAACAAGGAGAAGGCCATCATTATCTTGGACTACCTGCAGCTGGTGAGTCCTCCGCCGGGACGCCGCTCCGAGAGTCGTACCGTCGAGGTTTCGGAGATGTCGCGCGGCTTGAAGATTATGGCCAAGGAGCTCAAGATTCCGCTGATCGCGCTGTCGCAGCTGTCTCGTCAGGTCGAATCCCGTACCGGCAAGCGCCCGCAGCTTTCCGACCTGCGTGAATCGGGCTCCATCGAGCAGGACGCCGATATCGTCATGTTCTTGGACCGCTCCGCCGACGAGGCCGAGGCCTCGCGCGATGATCGACCCGACGAGGGCGTCACGCGTATCGTCGTGGCCAAGAACCGTTCGGGCCCGATCGGCGACGTCGATTTGATGTTCCTGCCGGCATCCACCAAGTTCTATGAGCTTGATGGGGCGCATACCGAGGAGTAGGACAGGCGCCCGTTGCACGGGTATACTGGGAATGTTTTGTGCTTCTGCGCGCTTGCGGTGCGCAGACAGTCCATGTATGTAAGGAGTAAACATGCCGTCAACCGTTTTGGTCGGTGCCCAGTGGGGCGATGAGGGCAAGGGTAAGATCTGCGACTTGGTCGCCGGCGACTTTGATGCCGTCGTGCGCTACTCGGGCGGTAACAACGCCGGCCACACCATTGTCGTCAACGGTAAAAAGTACGGCCTGCACCAGGTGCCCTCCGGCATCATGTATTCCGACCACGTGTCGGTGATCGGTAACGGCTGCGTCGTCAACCCCAAGGTTGTCCTTGAGGAGATCGACATGTTCGAGGCCGACGGCATCACCACCAAGAATCTCAAGATCAGTGGCAACGCGCATGTCATCATGCCGTGGCACATCGATCTGGATGGCGCCTTTGAGCAGAAGCTCGGCAAGAAGAACATCGGTACCACCAAGCGCGGTATCGGTCCGTGCTACCAGGACAAGATGGCCCGCATCGGTCTGCGCATGCAGGACATGCTGGACGAGGCGCTGTTCCGCGACAAGCTGGAGACCGCTCTTGCCCGCGTGAACCCCGAGCTCGAGCTCATCTACAACTTGCCCACCTACACCGTGGATCAGATTTGCGACGAGTATCTGCCCATGGCCGAGCGCCTGCGCCCCTACATCACCGAGACGAGCCTGCTGCTCAACAACATGATCGACGAGGGCAAGGACCTGCTGTTCGAGGGCGCCCAGGCGACGCTGCTCGACATCGACCACGGCACCTATCCGTACGTGACGTCTTCCAATTGCACGGCTGGCGGCGCTATCACCGGTTCCGGCGTCGGCATGAAGAATGTCGACCGCGTGCTGGGCGTTATGAAGGCCTACATCACTCGCGTCGGTTCGGGCCCCATGCCCACCGAGCTTTCCTATGAGTCCGAGGCCGGCCACACGCTGACCGAGGAGGGCTATGAGTACGGCGTGACCACCGGTCGCCGTCGTCGTTGCGGCTGGTTCGACGGTCCTATCGCCAACTACGCCTCACGCGTCAACGGCCTTACCGATATCGCCCTGACCAAGCTCGACGTGCTTTCGGCTTTCGACACCATTAAGGTGTGCGTTGCCTATGACGTCGATGGCGAGCGCTACACGAGCGTACCCGAGCACCAGGTGCGCTTTGAGCACGCCAAGCCCATCTACGAGGAGCTTCCTGGCTGGAAGTGCGATATCACCGGCTGCCGCAGCTTTGATGAGCTGCCGCAGGAGGCTCAGGATTACGTGGCGTTTATCGAGGATCTGGCGCACACCCGCGTGACGTTCATTGGCGTCGGCGCCGGTCGCGAGCAGATCATCAACCGATTCTGGAAGTAATCGGTTTATACGGTTATTGCGATATACCCCTTTGCAGCCCGGGCGGGCGGCCGAGGGGTATATTTGCTTGCAAAGGGCTCGCGCGGAGCGGGCCATTCATCCATAGAGGAGGCACCCTTGAAGGCGGACACTCAAACCATCGACATCCTGTTGTTGGGCAGCGGCGGCCGCGAGCATGCTTTGGCAGCTAAGCTCGCAGCATCACCGCGCGCCGGCAAGCTCTACATTGCGCCGGGTAACGGCGGCACCGCGAGCTGCGGCGAGAACGTCGTTCTCGACGACTGCGATCCCGCGGCCGTGGCGGCGTTTGCGCAGAGCCACGGATGCGGACTCGTGGTAATTGGCCCCGAGGCTCCGCTCGTGGCGGGCGTGGCCGACGCCGTGCGCGCGGCGGGTATTCCCTGCTTTGGCCCGGGTGCCGAGGGCGCCCAGATGGAGGGCTCCAAGCTGTTCTCCAAGCAGCTCATGGAGCGCGCCGGTATCCCGACGGCAGCCTATGGCTCGTTTACCGACGAGGCTTCGGCTCTTGCCTATGTGTGCGAGCAGGGCGCTCCGCTGGTCGTCAAGGCCGACGGCCTTGCCGCGGGCAAGGGCGTTATCGTGGCAACCGAGCTTACGCAGGCCGAGGAGGCCGTGCGTGAGTGTTTTGGCGGCACCTTTGGCGATGCCGGCAATACCGTGGTCATCGAGGAGATGCTGACCGGCCCCGAGTGCTCGCTGTTGGCCTTTACCGACGGCAAGACCGTGCGTCCCATGGCCACCTCGCAGGATCACAAGCGTGCGCTCGAGGGCGACAAGGGCCCCAACACCGGTGGCATGGGCGTCTACAGCCCGGTGCCCATCGTGACCGACGAAGAGTACGCCACAATGGTGAAGGTTATGGAGCAGACCGTGGCCGAGCTTGCTGCCGAGGGCATCGACTACCGCGGCTGCTTGTATGGCGGCTTTATGCTCACCCCCGCCGGTCCCAAGGTGCTGGAGTTCAACGCCCGCTTTGGTGATCCCGAGACTCAGGTCGTGCTCCCGCGCCTTAAGAACGACCTAGTCGAGGTCATGCTGGCCTGCGCCAACTGCGAGCTCGATCAGATTGAACTCGGCTGGCGCGACGAGTGGGCCGTGGCCGTTGTCCTGACGAGCGCGGGCTACCCCGGCAGCTACGAGAAAGGCAAGGTCATCACCGGCATCGAGGACGCCGAGGCTATGGAGAACGTGACGGTGTACCACGCCGGCACCGCTGTGGTGGACGGCAAGCTCGTGACCAACGGCGGCCGTGTGCTTGCCGTGACCGCGCTGGGCAATACGTTTGAGAACGCTCGCAACCTTGCCTACGAGGCCTGCGAGAAGATTGATTTTGAGGGCAAGACCTTGCGCCACGACATTGGCCTGCGTGCGCTGCGCGGCCGCGACGCCTGGGATGCCTAAAATCCGAGAGGAATGAGACGGATGGACGAGAAGAACGAAGAGCTCGTGGACGCGCAGATCGTCGAAGAGGACAGCCGCATGTATGGGCACGCCGAGGGCGAGCCTGGTGGCGAGGTCGCTGACGAGCCGGCACTGGTGCTGGGCGACGACGACCCGCACGATGCCGAGCTGCACGAGAAGATTCTTTCGGAGGAGTGCGCCTGGAAGGGCAAGATCCTCGACGTCCACCGTCTTGAGGTTGAGCTGCCCAACGGTCACCGCAGCGCCCGCGATATCGTTCGCCATCCGGGTGCGGCGGCCGTTGTGGCACTGACTGAGAGCGGCAAGATCGTGCTGGTACGTCAGTATCGCACCGCTATCGACCGCGTGACGGTTGAGATTCCCGCCGGCAAGCTCGATCCGGGCGAGGACCCGCTCGATTGCGCCAAGCGCGAGTTGCATGAGGAGACGGGCTTTAGGGCTGGTCGCATTCGCTTTTTGACGTCGATTGTCACGACCTGCGGTTTTTGCGACGAGATCATTCACATCTACCTGGCTACCAAGCTCGAGTTTGATGCGCCCAACCCCGATGATGACGAGTTTGTCAACGTCGACCTGGTGCCGCTGCATGAGCTGATCGACGCCGTGCTCGACGGCAAGATCGAAGACGCCAAGACCGTCGTGGGTGCACTTGCCTGCGACAGCATCGCGCACCGCTTGGGTGGAGCGGAGCTCTAGGTTACGCGGTTTTACCAAACCGCGTAACAGGTCGACGCTGCAAACGCCCCTAAGCGGCAATCTGCCTTTCAATCGTCGCTTGCGTACCGAAGTACGCGTCGCTCCTCTTTCAAGGCACCTTGCTCGCTTGGGGACGTTTTCGCTGACGCTGCCAGAACATCGGCGTTATGCTTGTTGGAACGCTTTGTTTTCAGCCCGACCGGTTCAAACGGATTTCTCACGCTATTTATTTCTCTCCGAGGACTGCATGTTTAAGAGGTTTCTTTCGTATTACAAGCCCCAGATGGGGCTTTTTGTTGCCGATACTGTTTGCGCCCTGGTGCTTGCCGCCATTGATCTGGCGTTCCCCATTATCCTGCGCAATTTGACCGGAGGGCTGTTTACCCAGGGCCAGGCTGCCATTTTGCAGGCGCTCGGTATGATTGCGGTGGGTCTGGTGCTGATGTATGCCATCCGTTGCGTCTGCCGCTACTTTGTGAGCTACTGGGGCCACGTGATGGGCGCGCGCATGGAGTCCAAAATGCGCGAGGACCTGTTTGACCAGTACGAGCGCTTTAGCTTTGCATACTTCGACCGCAACAGCTCGGGCGATATGATGAGCCGCGTTGTCAACGACCTATTTGATATCTGTGAGGCAGCGCATCACGTACCCGAGTGGATCATCATCTGCGGTATCGAGATTATCGGCTCGTTTGTGATCCTCTTTACCATCGCCCCGGTGCTGGCGCTTGCCATGGTCGTGGTGACGGCGGCGTTTGCGGTCATTATGTTTTGGCAGAACATGCGCATGCGTGAGGTCTTTAGCGACAACCGCAAAAAGATCAGCGGCATTAATGCGCAGCTGCAGGATTCGCTGGCGGGCATGCGCGTGGTCAAGAGCTTTGCCAACGAGGAGACCGAACGCTCTAAGTTTCGCGCCTCTAACGACCGCTACCTTTCGTCCAAGGAGAACATGTACCACGCCATGGGCGTCTATACCGCGACGTATGGCCTGCTCTCGGGTGTGCTCTATGTGATCGTAGTGCTGCTGGGCGGTTGGCTGGTGGCCCAGGGGCAGCTGCAGGCGGTCGATATGGCGACCTTCGCACTCTATATTTCGCTGTTCTGCACGCCGCTCGAGACGCTTGTCAATTCGGCCGAAACGTATCAGAAGGCCATCGCCGGCTTTAAGCGTATGGACGAGGTGCTTTCGACCGTGCCGGATATTCAGGATAGACCGGGTGCCGTGGATCTGAAGGTGACGGCGGGTGCTGTTGAGTATCGCGACGTGTGCTTTAGCTATGAGGATGTTGAATTGGGCGAGGGCCGCGCCGACGGACGCCCTGTTATCGACCATATGGACCTGTCTATCAAGCCCGGCCAGACCATCGCGCTGGTTGGTCCCTCGGGCGGCGGCAAGTCTACGACTTGTTCGCTGCTGCCGCGCTTTTACGACGTGGCTGACGGATTCATCAGCATCGACGGGCAAGACGTGCGCGATGTGACGCAGCAGAGTTTGCGCCGTGCTATTGGCCTCGTGCAGCAGGATGTCTACCTGTTTGACGGTACGATTGGCGAGAATATCGCCTACGGCAAGCCGGGCGCTACGGCGGGTGAAATCGCCGAGGCCGCTCGCCGCGCGAACATCGATGCTTTTATCGAGTCGCTTCCGCAGGGCTACGACACCGTGGTGGGCGAGCGCGGTAGTCGTCTTTCGGGTGGTCAAAAGCAGCGCGTCGCCATCGCGCGCGTGTTTCTCAAGAATCCCAAGATCCTTATTTTGGACGAAGCGACGAGTGCTTTGGATAACGAGAGCGAGGAAGCGGTTCAGGAGTCGCTCGAAGAGCTGGCACGCGGCCGTACCACGATCATCATCGCCCACCGTCTCTCGACTATTAAGCATGCTGACGAGATTGCGACTGTCGAGCATGGTCGCGTTGTGGAACGTGGCACGCATGAGCAGCTTCTCGCCCGTGGCGGCACCTATGCCCGTTACTATCGAATGCAGTTCGAAGGTGCGCGTGCGCACGAGCTCGACTGATTGATATGACAGGAAGTTTATGGCTGAGAAGAACCCTTTGACTCCGGAAGAAGTGACGGAGTTATTCTCCGAGATCGATGCATCCGGCGTTTTGGATCCGACGCTTGCCAAAAAGCGCACCGAGCGCATGCGCGAAAAAGAGGCCGCCGTCGAGCGCGGCGACAAGGCAGCGCTGGTGCAGCTTCGCAGCGAGGATCGCGCGAGCCAGACAAAGCAGATTGACCCGCTGTCCGAGGACGACCCTTCGGGTTCGCAGGTGAGTCATACTATTACGAAGACCGCCATGGCTGTGGTCATCGGCATCCTTGTGCTGATTGTTGGCATGCAGATTGGCTACGGCGTGATGCGCCGTTTGAATACCGCCAATCTGTCCGAGAGCGTTTCGGTCGATACCGTTTCTACGGCACTCAAGGGTGGACTCGAGTGGGGCAACGGCTTTACGCAGTTCCCGCTCGACTTTACCGTCGATGAGGCCGATGAGCGTACGGGCACGGTCGAGGTGACGGTGTTGGACACGTCGTCTGCCAACGAGCTCGAGCTGCTGTCCAATGGGCAGATTCAAGCTGCGGCGCTCGCGACCAATGCCCTGCTCAATGATAAGATCGACCGCGTGGTATACAACGTCCATGCCTATATCGACGAGGACAGCAGGATTCAGCACGATTCCTTCTTTGGTATGTTTCCCGCCCAGGGCCACCAGAGCGCCATCCTGACGTTCGTGTGGACCAAGAGCTCGTCTAACGCCACGAATATCGACTGGAAGATGCGTATTGTGAGCATGGACGATACCATTGCCGAGCGTATTCAGAAGCAGGTGAACTCGGTGTCGTCGCTCATTGAGGACCCGGTCGTGAGCCAGACCAAGATCACGGAAGAGCAGGCCGAGCGCAACCTTGAGCACCGCCTGCACGGTCGCGAGATCTTCCGTGGCGGAAAGCCCGACCGCACGCCGTCCGACCTGCTGGAGCAGAATAAATAAGACGCCATCATCCCGCGTGAGCCAAGTGCCCGCGCGGGATGATTTTTTAATCCCCGTCCCAGAAAAATCATTATGCATAGAAAGTCATAATTATCATTTCGTAAACATTTCGATGAAATTAACGCCATGGAGCATACTTGCGGTTACAATACCGCGAGGCCTAACTACCAACCTTTAAGCCGGTCCTGTGAGACCGGGAAGGAGAATTATGGCGAACAACCATACCGCGGGCACTGCTGCCCGCACCATCGCGCCCAGCGAACTTTGCCAGCGTATGCTGGCAAAAACCAGTAAGGGCATCTGCGGTCCCTGCATCCTGTACCTTGAGGATGGGACCATTTTTTATGGACGTGCATGCGGCGCCGAGGGCACCGCGACCGGCGAAGTCTGCTTCAACACCTCGCTCGAGGGCTATTTTGAGGTTATGACCGATCCGAGCTATGCCGGCCAAATCGTAACCATGACCTATCCGCAGATCGGCAACTACGGCATCGATGAGACCGACGTCCAGTCGGCTTTCCCTGGTGACGCCGCTCGCCCTGCGGGCGCTCCGGCCATGCGTGGCATGATCGTGCGCGACATGTGCGCCACGCCTTCTAACTGGCGTTCTGCCGAAAGCGTGCCGGAGTACCTGCGCGCCCACGGTATCGTCGCCATCGAGGGCGTCGACACCCGCGCCTTGGTGCGCCACCTGCGCGACAACGGCTCCAAGATGGGCATCATCTCGACCGAGGTCTTTGACGCCGACGAACTTGCCGAGCGTCTGGCCGCAGCTCCCACGTTGGTGGGCGAGAACTTGGTCAAGACCGTGAGCTGCCCTGAGCCTCATGCCTTTACTGCGAGCGATCTGCCTGCTACGCATGATTTTGCGCTCACCGCCGCCGCCCCTGCTCGCCACAAGGTGGTTGCCTACGACTGCGGCGTGAAGCGCGGCATTCTGGAGGGCCTGGTCCGCGCCGGCTGCGACCTGACCGTTGTGCCGTGGGATACGCCCGCCCAGCAGGTGCTCGACATGAATCCCGATGGCGTCTTTTTGTCCAACGGCCCCGGCGATCCCGATGCCGTGGTGGAGACCTACGAGCAGGTGCAGCAGCTGATCGGCAAGGTGCCGGTCTTTGGTATTTGCCTGGGTCATCAGATGATCAGTCTGGCCTGTGGCGCTCAGATGGAAAAGCTTAAGTTCGGTCACCGCGGTGGTAACCAGCCGGTTATGAACCTGGTGAGCCGCCGCGTGGAGATTACCGCGCAAAACCATGGCTTTGGCCTGCTGTTCCCCAGCCTGGGCAAGCTTGTCCCCGAGCTTTCGGGCGGCGAGACCGAGCATGCGGCCGATGGCGACCTGCGGGTTTGGGTACGCCGCGGCATCGCGCCGGTCGTGATGAACGAGCACTTCGGTCGCATTCGCCTGACGCACGTGAACCTCAACGACGGCACGGCCGAGGGCATCCAGCTGCTCGACGCCCCGTGCTTCTCGGTCCAGTACCACCCCGAGGCCTCGCCCGGCCCCACCGACGCCCACTATCTCTTTACCGCCTTTACGCGACTCATGGACGGCGAGGAGAACTATCTGGACATCGACACCGCGAAGGACCGCCTCGCTGGCTGGAACTTTGCCGATGGTGGTTCCGCCGTTCTACCGAACGGCGGACCGGTCGACGCTGCGGCTGCATCTGACACATCATCTTGCCGTTCTGCTTCGGACGCGCGGGCATAAGCCCAGCGCGCCCTCGCATCACGGCAACCTGATGCACCAGCTGCACCCTCGCTGACTTTTCCAAAACATTGAGTCAGCCTCTCTAGGAGGTTTTAAATATGCCTAAACGTACTGACATCAAGCGTATCCTCGTCATCGGTTCGGGCCCCATCGTCATTGGCCAGGCCTGCGAGTTTGACTATTCTGGCGCCCAGGCCTGCAAGGTGCTCAAGGAGGATGGCTTTGAGGTCATCCTGGTCAACTCCAACCCTGCGACCATCATGACCGACCCGGGTCTGGCCGACCGCACCTATGTCGAGCCCATCACCGCTGAATTTATCGAGCGCGTGATCAAGAAGGAGCGCCCGGACGCGCTGTTGCCCACGCTGGGCGGTCAGACCGGCCTCAATGCCGCCGTCGAGCTGGCAAAGGACGGCACGCTCGACAAGTACGGCGTCGAGATGATCGGCTGCGACCTGGCCGCCATCGAGCGCGGCGAGGACCGCAAGCTCTTTAACGAGGCCATGGCCGAGATCGGCCTGGAGGTCGCGCGCTCGGGCTATGCCTACAGCGTGGAAGACGCTGAGGCCATCGCCGAGCGCGTGGGCTACCCCTGCGTGCTGCGCCCGAGCTTTACCTTGGGCGGCGCCGGCGGCGGCATCGCACACACCCACGAGGAGCTCGTCTCTATCGTGAGCCAGGGCCTTGAGCTCTCGCCCGCCCACGAGGTACTGGTCGAGGAGTCCATCGAGGGCTGGAAAGAGTACGAGATGGAGGTCATGCGCGACCACGCCGGCAATGGCATCATCGTGTGCTCCATCGAGAACCTCGACCCCATGGGCGTGCATACCGGCGACTCCATCACCGTGGCGCCGGCGCAGACGCTCTCCGACCTTGAATATCAGCGCATGCGTGTTGCCTCGCTTGCCATCTTGGAAAAGATCGGCGTCGAGACCGGCGGCTCTAACGTGCAATTTGCCGTGAACCCCCAGACCGGTCGCCTAATCGTCATCGAGATGAACCCGCGTGTGAGCCGTTCGTCTGCACTGGCCTCCAAGGCCACGGGTTTCCCCATCGCTAAGGCCGCCGCTCGCCTGGCCGTGGGCTACACGCTCGACGAGATCGTCAACGACATCACCAAAGCCACGCCTGCCTGCTTTGAGCCCACGATCGACTACTGTGTGGTCAAGGTGCCGCGCTTTGCCTTTGAGAAGTTTAAGGGTACCGACCCCACGCTCACCACGCGCATGAAGGCCGTGGGCGAGATCATGGCGATCGGCCGCACCTTTGAGGAGGCCTTTGGCAAGGCCATGCGCTCGCTGGAAGACGGGCACCAGGGTATTTGCGCCGGTGGCAAGGAAGGCGCCGATAAGCTGAGCGACGATGAGCTCGCTCAAGCCGTGGCAACGCCGACCGAGCACCGCATTTTCTTTGTGGTCGAGGCCCTGCGCCGCGGCTGGGATGTCGCACGCATCCATGCTATTTGCGGTATCGATCCGTGGTACCTCAACCGCATCAACGATATGGTGCAGGTCCAGGAGAGCATCCGCGGCCTGCGTGTGGAGGATATCGACGCCGACGCGATGCGCCTGCTCAAGCAGTACGGCACGAGCGACGCCGAGATTGCCGCGCTGACCGGCTCGGATGAGCGCTTTGTGCGCGCCTATCGCAAGGGTCTAGGCGTGGTTCCCAGCATGAAGACGGTCGATACCTGCGCCGCCGAGTTCTCGAGTGCCACGGAATATCACTACAAGACCTACGAGAATATCTACCGCACGAGCCCGGTCGCCAAGAAGTGCGTTGCCCCCGACGAGACCACGCCGGCAGATAAGCCCAAAGCGATGATTCTGGGTGCCGGCCCCAACCGTATTGGCCAGGGTATCGAGTTCGACTACTGCTGCGTGCATGCGAGCTATGCACTGGCGGCCCGCGGCTTTGAGACCATCATGGTCAACTGCAACCCCGAGACCGTCTCGACCGACTACGACACGTCCGACCGCCTGTACTTTGAACCGCTCACCTACGAGGACGTCATGGACGTCATTGACGTTGAGCGTCCCGACGGCGTCGTGGTGACGCTTGGCGGCCAGACCCCGCTTAAGCTGGCACGTATGCTCGAGGAGAGCGGCGTCAACATCATGGGCACCAAGCCCGACGCCATCGACTTTGCCGAGGACCGCGAGCGCTTTGCCGCCCTGCTCGACAAGCTGGGCATTATGTATCCGCCGGCGGGCCAGGCAACCTCGTTTGAGGAGGCCGAGGCCGTGGCTGCGCACATTGGCTACCCGCTGCTTGTGCGTCCGAGCTATGTGTTGGGCGGCCGCGGCATGATGATCGCCTACGATGCCGAGCATCTGCGCGATTACATGGCCGAGGCCGCGCGCATTAGCCCCGACTACCCGGTGTACCTCGACCGCTTCCTGGAGGGTGCGATCGAGTCCGACGTCGACGCTCTGTGTGACGGCGAGGAGGTCTACATCGGCGGTATCCTGGAGCATATCGAGGAGGCTGGTATCCACTCCGGTGACTCCGCGACCTGCATTCCGCCGTTCAGCTTTAGCGAGAGCCTGCAGGCGAAGCTCCGCGAGACCACGCGCCGCATCGCGATGGCGCTGGGCGTCCGCGGCCTGGTCAACGTGCAGTACGCCATCAAGGGCGAGACCGTCTACGTGATCGAGGCCAACCCGCGCGCAAGCCGTACCGTGCCGTTTATCTCCAAGGCCACCGGCGTGCCGCTGGCCAAGTGCGCCGCGCGCATCATGGCGGGCGATTCCATCGCGAGCCTGGAGCTGCCGAGCGATGAGCGTCAGCTGGACTGGTTCTGCATGAAGGAGGCCGTCATGCCCTGGGGCCGTTTCCCGGGTGCCGACGTTATCCTGGGGCCCGAGATGAAGTCGACGGGCGAGGTCATGGGTATCGCCAAGAGCTATCCCGAGGCATATGCCAAGACGCAGCTGGCTATTGACTACAAGCTGCCTGATCCCAGCAGCGGCAAGGTATTCATTAGCGTGTGCGACCGCGACAAGCGTCACATCCTTTCGGTCGCGCGCATCCTGCGCTATCTGGGCTTCGATATCTGCTCCACCGAGGGCACGGCGCGCGTGCTGCGCGGCGGCAACGTGACGTGCGAGATCGTGGAGAAGATCAGCGGCCCGCACGACGGCGAGCGTCCCAACATCGGCGACCTGATTGCCGACGGCAAGATCGCGGTGATCATCAACACGCCGTACGGTCCGGGTTCGCGCGGCGACGGCTATCTGCTGCGCACCGAGGCCGTTCGTCGTGGCGTGACCTGTGTGACGGCGATGTCTGCCGCCAACACATATGTGAGCGCCATCGAGGCTGTGCGCGAGGACCAGCAGGGTCACGGCAGCGCCAACGACATGGGCATGGACGTCATTGCCCTGCAGGACCTGCCGCAGTACACGGTGTAGTTGACCTGGCCGGTCGGGGCGGGAGGGGCCGAGTTTCCCCCTTCGCTCCGGCTGCAAGCAGAGTCGCTCAGGGGGAAACTCGGCCCCTCCCGCCCCGGCCTGTGGTGACTTGGCTGCACCGTGTACTGTCGAAGGGGCTTTGCGCGATGACTAGGGCTGAGAAATAAAGTGAGTGTGGGCCCTGCCGTTTGAATGAACGGCAGAGCCCACGTTTTGTATGGGGTCCTCCGGTGAATGCAACTCACCGGAGGACCTTTTTGTTGCCTGTCGAGAGTGCCGCTGGACAGTTAGTTCAGATATGTATTTTTGAAATGGTGAACGAAGGCCGATTTGGACTCAATTGGGTTGTTTGTGACGTGTCGAAGCGCTAAAAGAGGCTCGATCAAGGGCAAATAATTCCAATATTGAGCCCGCGGTGAATTCTAAACGGCAGTTTTGCGCTCAAGGGGCGGGTAATACAATACATATCTGAACTAACTGACCACCACCTGTTATTACCCCTCTCTACCCTCCCCCTAATCTACCGTTCGCTACAGCAATATCGCACAGGGCGCGATGCCGAACTGTGTGAAAAAAATGTGGTAGGAAACGAATTACGTCCGTTCGCCTGCGCAAAAAGGACGTCTGCCGAATCGATGTTAACGTACCCATACAAGTGAAACATACTTTCCCATGATTGTTTACGCTGCGTGCAGCATGTCGCGAGAGGCGGGCGCTATGGCCGACCGTGTTGAATTGTATGGAATGGACGCCGAGGGGGGGGGCGAAACCTCAGCGTCATATGATGAGCGGCCGTGCTCATGCGAAGGCGGCGGGCGATTGTCATAATCGTCGTCGGCTTCCAATGCGCGCTGTGCTCGGACTTGCCGCTGCGCTTGCGGTTGCGTCGGCTCCCGCGGCTCTGCCGGTCTCGGCGTATGCTGCCGGTACGACGGCGACCGCCGATGACCAGACGAACGCAGTTGTCATAAATGTGCGTGATTACGGCGCCGTCGCGGATAGCGGCGAAGACGCCGAGCCCGGCATCGTCAAGGCGCTCGAGGAGGCCAAGAAGGCGACGGACGCGGGCAAGTCGGTGGTCGTTTCGTTCCCCAAGGGTCGTTACGACATCTATCCCGATAAGGCGTTCAAGCGCACGCTGTATGTTTCGAACACCACCGGTGCAGACACCTCGGTGGCCGAGAAGAGCATCGGCATCCTCATCGAGGGCATGAACAACGTCACGATCGAGGGCAATGGTTCGCAGTTCATGTTCCACGGCAAGATGACGACGTTTGCCGCACTCGAGAGCGAGAACGTGACCTTCCGCAACTATTCGGTCGACTTCCAGGTTCCCACGGTGGTGGATGTGACCGTCGAGTCGGTCGAGGGCAACTCGGCTATTGTGTATGTTCCCGAGTGCTATAACTACCGTGTCGAAAACGGTGGCGTCACCTGGTCGAGCGATGCGAGCCCCTATTCGGGCGAGACGTATTGGTCCACCCGCAACGCTATGAATTACACCCAGCGTTACGACACGGTGAACGGCCTGACCTGGCGCGGCGACACCAACAATAACCCGCTGTTCCGCAATTCGACCATCACCGATGCCGGCAATCACCGCCTTAAGATCACGTGGTCGAACAGACCCGACGAGGTACGTCCGGGCATGTGCTATCAGATGCGTCCGACCAAGCGCGACCATCCGGGCACATTCCTCTGGAAGAGCAAAAATGTGGTGCTGAGCAATCTCGATATCCACTTCCTGCATGGCTTTGGCATGGTGGGGCAGTCGTCCGAGAACATTACGCTCGACGATGTCGACTTCCAGGCCGACATGACGCGCGGTCACACCACGACCGGTTACGCCGACTTTATCCAGATGTCTGGCTGCAAGGGCAACATCGAGGTCAAGAACTGCTCGTTCTCTAACCCCCATGACGACCCAATCAACGTGCACGGCACGTATCTGCAGGTCACGCGTCGTATTTCTGATCACAAGATCGAGGTGACCTACCAGCATCACGAGACGTCTGGTTTCCCGAACTACTTTGTGGGCGACAAGGTCGAGTTCTTCCAGAAGAGTAATCTGCTGCAGGCGACCTCGGGCCAGTACACCGTTACCGCGGTTGATGGACCGGACGGTCGTGGCGGTTCGATGGGCGAGGGCTCCGGTAGCCTCACGAAAATCATCCTGACGTTTGAAGAGGCCCTGCCCGAGGAAGTGCGCGCGAACAGCTGCGTGGCGGAGAACGTTACCTACACGCCGTCGGTGTACATTCACGACAATGTCTTTAAGGAGACGCCCACCCGCGGCGTGCTGGTGACGACCCGTGGCAAGGTTCGCATCGAGAACAACATGTTTGACGGCATGGGTATGGCCGCAATCTTTATCTCGGACGACAACAACAGCTGGTATGAGTCTGGCCATGTCGAGGATGTCACGATTTCGGGCAATGTCTTTAAGCGCGGCGCCGCCCAGGCCATCCTCGTCGATCCCACGAGGTATCCCACAGGCAGCGATCAGACCGTGCACCGTGGCATCAAGATTGAGAACAATACGTTCTTTACATCGAACGGATCGCAGACATGCATGGCGGTGGACGCAAAGAGCGTCAACGGGCTGAGCGTCAAGAACAACCGTTTCCTGCGTCTCGATGCTGGCGTGCAACTGCAGCTGGCCGAAGGCTCCTCTGAGCTTACCGTGGGTCAGAATGCCCAGCTCTCGGCAACGGCATCCTCGAGCGCCATCGATGGTCAGCTGTTCTGGATGGGACACTGCCGCAATGTGGAGTTCATGGGCAACGAGTACGACGGTGGACTCAACGCGCGCCTTTCGGCTGCGGGCATGGATCCGTCCAACGTGACGTTTACCGATGACGCCGCTAAGCTCAACGCCGATTCCAAGCAGGCAACCGGCGACGAGGTCGTGTATGAGTCGAGTGACCCTGCCGTCCTGACGGTCTCCTCTAACGGAACGGTGACTGCCAACGCTCCTGGCACCGCAACGGTGACGATGCGCGTGCGCAGCGGTTCGCGACTGGTGTATGGCGGTTCCAAGACGTTTACGGTAAGTGGCGACGCCGATGCCGCTCGGGCAGAGGATGCTGGCGCGACCGAGGCCAAGACCGCTGCAGTTTCTTCGGACGCATTCTTGGCCGAGGACTCTTCGGTGACGGGCACGGCTGCGGGCATTACCTTTAGCCCCGAGACGACCGGTTACTTTACTACCGCCACTACGCAGGAGCGCGCGCTCAGTTATCACTTTGCCGCGCGTGACGCAAATGCGAAGATTACGGCTACATTCAATGGCGCTGCCGTCGAGGCCACCGGCACCGCAACGCTTGGCGCGGGCATTAACGTGCTCGAGGTGACGGTCGCGGCTCCCGATGGCATCACGACGCGTACGTATCGTTTCGTTGTGCTCCGCTCGGGCGACAGCGCTGCGGCGCTTGCATCGCTGATGGTGGATGGCGCCGTGGTGGAGCTTAAAGATGGCGAGTATGCCTATGCCGTGCGCAAGGATGAAGCCGGCGAGGCCGTTATTGCAGCCCAGCCCGCCTCTGCGACGAGCCGTGTGCTTCTGAGCGCCAACGGCGGCGAGATTGCCGACGGTCACGTGCAGCTGCACGCCGGCCTCAACAAGGTGTCGATTCTCGTTGTGCCCGAGACGGGCGCCGAGCCGACCCGCTACGAGCTGTCCATCAAGGTCCCGCAGGCGGATAACGCCGTGCTCGAGCAGCTTTCGATCGACGGGGCGTCGCTCGATTCCGCATTTGATTCCGATACCCTTGAGTATCATGCTACGACCAACGTCTCCGAGCTCACGCTTACGGCGCAAGCCCAGGAGCCAAAGGCCACCGTTGAGCTCGTGATGGGCAAGACCGTCGTCGCTAAGGGAACGGGTAGTCTTACCGCACCGTTTGCCGTGCGTACGGGTGAGACCCCGGCGCAGGTCCGCGTTACCTCGCCCGATGCGTCCGAGGTGCGCACCTATAAGGTCCAGATTCTGGCGACCGGCGAGCTGTATCTGTCCGATATGGTATGGTCGAGCGCTACGGCTGGCGACAACCGCGAGGTAAAGCGCGACGCCAGCGTTGACGGCGCCGACCTGACCCTTTGGAACGGCAAAGAGGCCAAGACGTTTGAGAAGGGTCTGGGAACCCACGCAAATTCCGAGATCCAGATTGACCTGACGGGCCGTGGCTACACCACGTTTAACGCGCAAGTGGGCGTTGACTACGAGACCAACTCGAAGCCCAATGAGGCCAACGTGATCTTTGAGGTCTACGTCGATGGTGTAAAGCGCTTTGAGAGCCCAGTCATGCATACGGGTGACGCTTTCGTATCCACGGGCGATATCGATGTGACCGGCGCCTCGACGCTCAAGCTCGTTGCACGCGGCAAGGACAATATCTATAGCGCTCACGCCGACTGGGCAGACGCAAAGCTCTCAAAGGTCTTTGAGGTGAAGCGTTACGCGGTGAAGGCTGCTTCTGCGAATGACGAGGCGGGTTCTGTGGCGCTCGAGGGCGTCGATGACGACGGAACCGTAGAGGTCGCTGCAAAGGTGACCGCGCAGGCAGGGGCAAAGGACGGCTACGTGTTTGCCGGTTGGTTTAACGCGGACGGCGAGGCTCTGAGCGATGATGCGGAGTACACGTGGACGGTGTATGCAGACGCATCGATTGAGGCCCGCTTTACCAAGAAGGGGACCGATTCCGGCTCCGGCGGTAACCAGGGCACGGGTGGCTCCGGTAACACCGGCAACGGCAGCAGTCAGGGAACCGGCGGAGCTTCCTCGAACCAGACCGGTTCGGGCAACGCGGTGGCGGGCGTCAATAAGCCCAGCAAGCCCTCCAAGGATAAGCAGGGACTTGCGCAGACGTCCGACGATTCGCTGATGCTCATGGTAGCCTTTGGCATGGCTGCTACGCTGTGCTTGGCCATCGGCGTTAGGCTTCGTCGTAATTCGATGCGCGCCTAGGCGTTCTACAGTCAGGAGGCCGTTTCGGTAGCAAGCCGAAACGGCCTCTTTTTATCAGCCAACGTACGTCATAGCAATTCCCGGTAGGTCCCCGGGTGCCCTGCGGCGGGCTGGGTTTATTGTCTGAGCGACTTTGCGAAGCAACCGGAACTCATTTATTTCAGCCAACGTACGTCATAGCAATTCCCGGTAGGTCGCAGGGCGCTTCGCGGGCGGGCCAGGCTTTATCTGAACGACTTTGCGAAGCAACCGGAGTGAAGATAAAGCCTGGCCCGCCCGCGAAGCGCCACAAAGACCGCAGGGACGGGAGCGGCTATACTACTCTCAGTAGTTAAGGGTCGCGGATTCGCCGCGTCACCGCTCTCAACAGGAGGTCTTTATTTATGGCAGATCAGAAGCCGGTTGTCGGGATCATCATGGGCTCCAAGTCCGATCTGGGCGTTATGGAAGGCTGCACCGCCGAGCTCGAGGCGCTGGGCGTGCCCTATGAGCTCGTGATCGCAAGCGCGCACCGCACGCCGGCGAAGGTTCACGAGTGGGCTTCGACTGCTGCCGATCGCGGTATCAAGGTGATTATCGCCGCCGCCGGCAAGGCCGCTCACTTGGGCGGTGTCGTGGCTGCCTTTACGCCGCTGCCGGTTATCGGCGTTCCTATGAAGACGAGTGACCTGGGCGGCATGGATTCGCTGTTGTCGATGGTGCAAATGCCTTCGGGCGTGCCCGTAGCCTGTGTTGCCATCAACGGCGCCAAGAACGCCGCTATCTACGCCACACAGATTCTGGGCGCTTGCGACCCCGAGTATCGTACGGTCATTGAGAAGATGAAACAGGAGATGGCTGACGCGTAAGATCGCCACCATTCCTTTTGTGCCATAAGGAGAGTTATGTCCGACTATCAGGGAAAACGTTTTAGGTCCTCTCAAATCCCCGACCCTTCAAAGCCCGCTGACGGCCGTGTGCCTCAGCAGGGTCGGGCATCCTCTCCCCAGCCTGCCCGTGCCCCACGCCCCGTGGTGCCGGCAGGGCAGCGCCGCCAGCGCCAGAATACGCCTGCCGCATACCGTCCTTCGGCGTATAGCACGGCGAAATCGCCGCAGCGTACTACGCCACCGGCTCATAAAGACTCGGCGGGACATGTCCAACAGCCGCGCAAAAAACGTCGGTCGATTTTCCCTATCTTGCTCATCATTGTCGGAATCGGATTGATTGTTGCCGCAGCGGCTATCTACATCAATGCGCAAATTGGCTACAAACAGGCAAGCGACTCGTATGCAAAGATCGAGAAACAATATGTGAGCGATAAGGATGGCAGCGGCATCCCCGTCGTTGATTTCGATGCCCTTGCGCAGACGAACCCCGAGATTGTCGGCTGGATTTACGTTCCGGATACTACTATCAATTATCCGGTGGTTCAGGCCAACAATAACTCCAAGTACCTCAACACGTTGTTTGACGGTACATCCAACGCTTCCGGTGCAATTTTCCTGGACTGCGACGATACGGCTCCCGGTATGGTGGACCAGCAGACCACGATCTATGGCCATCATATGAACGACGGCTCGATGTTCAACATTATTTCGGACACGACCGACCAGGCGAAGTTCGATAGCATCGAGTATGTGTACTACATTACGCGCGACGGTACGTATAAACTCAAGCCGCTCGTGACCAAGATTGTCGAAGATACGTATAACAAAGCACGCACGCCGAGCTTCGATGGCGAAGACGGTCTAAAGAACTATCTTTCTGAAATGCTGGATGGAGCATCGGCGAAGGCCGATGATGCGAGCGATCGTGCGTCTTCGGCAACCAAGGCCGTAACGCTCATCACCTGCCGCTCCCTTTCCTTTAGCGACACGCGTGCCGTGATGGTGCTCACGCCGGTTGAAGAATAAATTGCCCGAGGGTGGCTAATTTGGGACGGGGATCTTTTGGTCGCTCTCATTCTGTTTGACAGAGAATCTGGCTGGTAACCGAAGGGTAGCTATAAGGAACCCCGTCCCAAGGCTACTCGACGACAATAAGGGGAAACGATGCTTGAGAATGGCAAGATGATGCCTTCGGTCGATGTCTGGCTGCGCGAGGCCAAGGCCGACGCCTCGGCACCGGCGTGCGGTATGTACCTGACGCATAACGGCGTGGTGCGCGCAACGCCCAAGTCTGAGGCCCGTGGTGTCAAGACCGATGGCGTGGCGTCGGGTCATAAAGTAAGCGGCATGGTGTTTGGCTTCGACGCCGACAAGGTACGGTCTGCCATCGAAGCGACGCGTGCGATGCCCGGTATCGGCTATGTGCGCGTATGGCTGGCGAGCGGTGAGCTTGCCGTGGGCGATGACATCATGCTTGTACTTATTGGAGGGGATATCCGCCCGCATGTGGTCGATGCGCTGCAGTCGCTCGTCGGCACCATCAAGAACGAGTGCGTGAGCGAGGTCGAGCGCGAGGCGTAAGGCCTCGTCGGCAATCCGAGTCTGTCTATAGCGAAAGCCCGCTGGCAGTTCATGTAGATCTGCCAGCGGGCTTTGATGTGTTGGAGCTATTTTGCTCTGGCGTTTGCTACACGCGTGTGGCGTCCTTGGGGCTCATGGTCATACTCTGAAAACGATTCTCCATATATTCGTTATCGAAATGCTTGTCATAGAACTGTGCGACGGGAATATTTCGAACGGTTCCGTTGACGCGCTGATACCAATAGTCGAGCGATTGCAACGTCATGACGCCGTCGATCAACATGACGGCGGTCAGGATGACGGTAGCAGAGTAGCGGCGTTTCCATGGAATCATATTGATGAGCTTAAGCAGGCGCGGCAGCAAGACCTTGATCCAGATGAGGCCACCCAGGCCCCACATGCAGGCAAACGGCGTGCATGTGCGTCCCCCGGTCAATACCGCGATGGGATCGGGCATGCCGAATAGCCTAATGTGTGAATAGCTCCACGACACCACGCCAAATGAGGTCTGCATAAACCAGCCTACAAACACCTCGAAAGCGCCGCCGATCAGGGCACTTACAAGGAAAATGATCAGAGGATTCTTTTTATAGAAGCGGTTGAGCGCCATGGTCATGAGCACCGCGCCAAATCCGTAGATGGGGCTAAAGGGGCCAAATAGCATACCGGCACGGTCCTGATAGACGCCGGGATCGACGACGACCATATGCCAGACTTCCTCGAGAATGAGACCTAACACGCTGCAGACGAAGAATACCCAGAACAGGTTGAAGTAGTTGAGCTTGATGTAGCCCTCGCCGGTTTCGTCGCGGCCGAGCATCCCCTCGGCGGCGGCATCGCGGTCGAGCATCTCTTGCAGACGGCGCTGCAGTTCGCGCTCCTGGCGTAGCGTGGGGTCGACGGTGGCCGACAGCGCAATGAGGATGACAAGCTGGACGGCGGGGCGCAGCAGGAAAGGTCCGATACCCTGGAGCATCACGTCAACTAAAAGTTCCACGACGGTAAATGCGATGAGGACGTAAGACAGGCGGGCGGCATTGCGCCGCTGGTCCTTGATGAGGTCCAGGCCAAAGACGATCAAGATGATCGCGCTTGCCGCCGAGAGCATAATGCCGGCGACGATAAGGCCAACCGCGACCAGGGTGTTATCACCGAGCTTAGCGGCGGCGTTGCCGTTAATGAGTGCGGTGATGACCTGCCACATAAAGACGGCGACTGACGGGAGCGTGCCCACGCCAGATAGTATGCACAGGACTGCGTAGACCTTGATGATAAGTGGGATCTTCTTGGCCTCCGTGGTGCTGGGGACACTGGGGTCGAGTTGATTTCGATCCATACGCTACCTCTCTCGTCTTGTAGTAGCCTACAAGGATACGCCGACGACCAGCTAAAAGACAGGACGAACGTCCCAATTGCAACAATGTAGCCCCTAGCGCGGGCGAGACACGGCGCACGGGAGGCCTTCGAGGCCGTTGCCCCTGAGAGTGGACTACCCAATAAAATGTTTGGTCGCAAAACGGATAATAAGCTCGGTGGGCTTTTAAAAAGCGCTGCTCATGCGCGGGAGTGCTTGTCTTGCCGTGCGTATAATAAGGCAGGTAACGCCAAATAACGAGGCTCTGAGGGGATGCCATGTCTCAAGAAACCATCCGCGCGGCCGAGCGTGCCACGGGACAGGTGACGACCATGTCGACGTACGATCCGGACTCCGACCAGCTGCATGAGGAATGCGGCGTTTTTGGTGTGTGGGCGCCCGATCGCGATGTGGCTCGACTGACGTACTTTGGTCTGCGTGCGCTGCAGCATCGCGGCCAGGAATCGGCGGGAATCGCCGTGGGCGACGGCGGCACGGTTATGGTTCGTAAAGACCTGGGACTGCTCGACCGTGTGTTCTCCAACGCCGACCTATCGACGCTTTCTGGTCAGTTGGCCGTGGGTCACGTGCGCTACGGCACTGCCGGCGCCAAGAGCTGGGAAGCCTCGCAGCCACATCTTTCCACCATCAACAGCGTCATCATCGCGCTTGCCCACAACGGCACCCTGGTCAACACTGATGAGCTGCGCCGCCAGCTGATTGAGCTGGGCGTGCCGTTCCTCTCCAATTCTGATTCCGAGGTCGCGACCAAGCTCATCGGCTACTTTACGCAGCGCACAGGCCATTTGCGCGAGGGTATTCGCAAGACGATGGAACTCGTGCGCGGCGGCTACGCCATGACGCTCATCAACGAGCAGGCGCTCTATGCTTTCCGCGACCCGCACGGCATTCGTCCGCTGGTGCTGGGCAAGCTTGTGGACGAGGGCTTGGACCAGGCCGACGCCGCATCCGTTTCGCAGCTGCCGTCGCAAGACGACGCCGCGACGGTCGACGCTGCCACTCATGTCACTCGCGCTGGTGGCTGGGTCGTTGCGTCCGAGACCTGCGCGCTCGACATTGTGGGTGCCGAGTACGTCCGCGACGTCCGTCCCGGCGAGATCTTGCGCATCAGCGCCGAGGGCTTGGTGTCCGAGCAAGGCGTGCCCGCTGCCGAAGAGCCCGCCAACTGTATCTTTGAGCAGGTCTACTTTGCCCGCCCCGATTCCATCATGAACGGCAAGAGCGTTTACGCCTGCCGCTATGACATGGGTCGCCAGCTGGCACACGAGGAGCCCGTCGAGGCCGACCTGGTCATTGGCGTGCCCGACTCCGGTCTGCCGCCTGCGGAGGGCTATTCGCACGAGAGCGGCATTCCCTTTGGCGAGGGCCTCATCAAGAACCGCTATGTGGGCCGTACATTTATCGAACCTACGCAGGAGCTGCGCGCCATGGGCGTGCGTATGAAGCTCAACCCGCTGCGCGATAACATCGAGGGCAAGCGCCTGGTCGTCATCGACGACTCCATCGTGCGCGGCACCACCATGGTGCAGCTCGTCAAGATGCTGCGTAACGCCGGCGCCAAGGAGATCCACATCCGCATCAACTCGCCCGAGGTCATCTGGCCGTGCTTTTACGGCATCGATACCGACGTGCAGTCGCAGCTTATCAGCGCCAACAAGACGGTCGAAGAGATCCGCGAGTATATCGGCGCCGATTCGCTCGCCTTCCTTTCGGTCGAGGGCCTGCTGAAGGTCATGCCCAAGGGTGGCTATTGCGATGCGTGCTTTACCGGCCGCTATCCCGTGGCGATTCCCGACAGCTTTGGCCGCGACAAGTTTATGGAGGGCTTTAAGCCTCGCAACCTGGATAAGCCGCTGTACTTTGACGACGACGCCGTGGTCGAGAAATACGACGACCGCAGCTGGGAAGAGAAGCACGGCGAGGCCTAAAACCTGCCATGTAGGGACAGGTTTATTTTGGTAGGTTCTACCTGCTGTTTTGTTGATATGACGGCGCGCGCCGCTGCGGTGCGCGCCGATATGAACGCAACTATGAGCACCGTTTGGCGCCTGGGCGGCGGACGGTAGTGGGAGAGGAAGGCTCAGATGAGCGACAGCAAACATGTGACGTATGAGGACGCCGGCGTCGATACCGCTGAGGGCGGCCGCGCCGTCGACGCGATTAAGCAAATGGTGAAGGACACCAACCGCCCCGAGGTCATCGGCGGCATCGGCGGCTTTGGCGGCCTGTTCTCGGCCGCCGCGCTCAAGGATATGGAAGACCCGATCCTGATCAGCGGTACCGACGGCGTGGGCACCAAGCTCGTGCTCGCCCAGATCATGGATCGTCACGAGACAGTGGGCCAGGACCTGGTCGCCATGTGCGTCAACGACATTTTGGCTTCGGGCGCCGAGCCGCTGTTCTTCTTGGACTACGTTGCCATTGGCCACATCGAGGCCGAGCATATGGCAAAGATCATCAAGGGCGTTGCCGACGGCTGCAAGCTCGCGGGCTGCGCGCTCGTGGGCGGCGAGATGGCCGAGCACCCGGGCGTCATGGCTCCGGCCGACTACGACCTCGCCGGCTTTACCGTGGGCGTCGTCGACCGTCCCAAGATGCTCGACCCCGCGAACGTTCGCCCCGGCGATGTGATCCTGGGTCTGCCTTCCACCGGTGTGCACTCCAACGGCTACTCGCTCGTGCGCAAGGTCATCGGCGTCGACGGCATTAAGCCGGGCACGCCCGAGGCCGCCGCTAAGGCCGAGGAGCTGAGCCGTCCTCTCGAGGAACTCAACGGCGCATCGTTGGCAGACGCTCTGCTGGCCCCCACGCGCATTTACGTCAAGCCGGTTCTTGAGCTGCTGCGCGGTGGCGCTAATGTGCATGCCATTGCCCACATCACCGGCGGCGGCATCACCGAGAACCTCAACCGTGCGCTGGCAGACGACGTCGACGCCGTAGTCACCCGCAACGGTGCCGAGATGGGCTGGGACGTTCCGCCCGTTATCACCTATGTGTCGCGCCAGGCCGAGCTTGTGCCCAACGAGGCGTGCAAGACCTTCAACATGGGCGTCGGCCTGTGCCTGATTGTCGCCCCCGAGGACGAGGTCGCCGTGACCGAGGCCCTGGTCGCACTGGGCGAGAAGCCGTTCCGCGTGGGCGAGTGCGTCGAGGGCTCCGGTAAGGTCGTGTACTCCGATGAGCGCTAACGAGCAGATGGCTGCTGCCGAGGGTCTGGGCTATGTGCCCTACACCCGTCCGACCGGCACCGATACGGCCGAGCCGCTCAAGATTGGCGTGCTCATCAGCGGCTCCGGCACCAATCTGCAGGCGCTGATCGACCTGATTGCCGCCGGCAAGCTCAACGCCTCGATTGAGCTTGTGGTGTCGAGCCGTCCTTCGGCCAAGGGTTTGCAACGCGCCGAGCGTGCGGGCATCCAGACACTCACGCTGTCCAAGGATGTCTATGCCGACCCTATCGCCGCCGACGAGATTATCGCGCACGAGCTGCTCGAGCGCGGCTGCGAGTACGTGGTCATGGCTGGCTACATGCGCATGGTGCGCACACCCCTGCTGGCGGCGTTCCCCAACCGCGTGGTCAACCTGCACCCGGCGCTGCTACCGAGCTTTACCGGTGCCCACGCGATTGACGATGCGTTTGCCCGCGGCGTCAAGGTGACCGGCGTGACCGTGCACTTTGCCAACGAGATCTACGACAACGGTCCCATCATCGCCCAGCGCGCGCTGGCTATTGAGGAGGGCTGGGATGTTGACACGCTCGAGGAGCACATCCACGCAATCGAGCACGTGCTGTATCCCGAGGTCGTGCAGATGCTCGCCGACGGCCGCGTCCACGTGCTGGAGAGCGGCAAGGTGGCAATTGATGCACCCCGCGGCTAGCGGTGCACAGTACAATTTAGTTGAGTGGTCAGGGTGGTCATTGGCGCCAAGGCGCGTGTGACCACCTTTTGTTTTGGTAGTCACCTGCGACGTTCTTGAATGACAAGTCGTTTAAGAACGTCGCAGGTGACTAGGTGAGAGAGGTGAGCGCGTGGCGGATAACGAAGCACTGTTTACACCTGAGCTGGTGTTTTTTGATTGGGAATGCGCGACGCCGGATGAGGTGTTTGCGCGGCTCGAGGGTGAGCTTGCACCACGGGGCTACATTGCGTCCGGTTGGCACGATGCCGTCCGTACGCGCGAGGACAACTATCCCACGGGCCTCGCCATGCCGGCGGCCAATATTGCCATCCCGCATACCGATCCCGGATTTGTGGCTAAGCCCTATATCGCGGTGGTGAAGCCCTCCGCGCCCGTGACGTTCAATGCTATGGCGGGCATGGGCGCCCCCGTGCCGGCGCGGATCATTATCAATTTGGGCATTGCCGAGCCGGGCGGCCAGGTCGAGGCCCTGCAAGCGCTCATGAATATCTTTATGGATGCCGACGCCGCAGCCGATGTGCTCGGCCAGACCACATGCCAAGGCATGGTCGACGCCATCCGCCGCCACTTCTAAGGTGGAGCTAAGCCGGCACCTGGGGACGTTCCTTATGTGCCGGCACTTGGGGACTGTCTCTAACTGCCGGCAGAAAAGGAATGTCCCCAACTGCCGGTTCGCCACTTTTAAGTGGCTTTTAAGGGTGAGCAACGCTCGCCACTCGCAAAAATGGTGCAGATTGGCTCGTCCCAGCCACACCAGCTGTGTCGCAAGCGTCACGTTGTGACACAATGTCATATGTTTGATTCGCTGTACGAAAGGCCAAACATGGCAAACAACAAAAAGAATACCGCGCCCGAACCGACGCCCGAGCAGCAGGCTCGCGCCGTTGCCGATTCTCGCCAAAAGGCACGCAAGGTCCGCGTGTCCAAGACCGTCAAGATTATTCTGGTGGTCATTGGCGTGCTGGCGATGGTGCTTTCCGTATCGGCAATGGCATGCTCGGGCATCATGTCGCAGACCGAGGGCACCAAGGGCTACAAGCTCACCGGCGGCGTGGCTGCTACCATCAATGGCACCAACCTCACCGAGGACACCGTGACCAAGCAGATCATGAGCATGCGTACGTCCTACGGCTACACCAAGGACAAGGACTGGGCGCAGTACCTGGTCGACAACGACCTCACGCCCAAGAAGTATCGCAAGCAGCTCATCGACTCCTACACGCAGCAGATTCTGCTTCAGCAAGCGCAGAAGGAAAACGGCGTGACCGTCTCGGACGAGGAGGTCGAGAAGGCCTGGAAGGACGCCTGTAAGAGTGCCGGCGGCGCCAAGACCTTTAAGAAAACGCTCAAGACCTACGGATACACCGAGGAATCTTATAAGAGCTCGCTTGAGGAGAATCTGGCACAACAGAAGCTCAAGGATGCGGTCGCCCCGGCCAGCAATCCCAAGGACAGCGAGATCGTGAGCTACCTCAACGAGAATCTGTCAAATTACAACGATGCCCGCCGTTCGTCGAATATCCTGATCAAGGTTGATTCCGATGCATCCGACGAGGACAAGGCCGCCGCGAAGGCCAAGGCGCAGGAGTGCCTGGACAAGATCAAATCAGGTGAGCTGAGCTTTGAGGATGCCGTGGAGCAGTACTCTGACGACACCGGTTCCAAGGAGAAGAAGGGCGATGTGGGCTGGGATAAGCTCACCACCTTTGTCGACAGCTACCAGACGGCGCTCGAGGGCCTCAACAAGGGCGATGTGAGCGATATCGTTGAGTCGACCTATGGCTACCATATTATCAAGTGCACCGACTACTTCCATGTCGATGGCCAGGTGGAGGATGTCAACCAGGTGCCCAAGGCCATTAAGAAGTACGTTTCCAACGTGGTGAAGACGCAGGCGAGCGGAACTGCCTACAGCGAGTGGCTGGAGCAGTATAAGAAGGATGCCGACATTACCGTCAACCCCATGCCCAAGGATGTGCCCTACAACGTGAGCCTGAAGGGCGTAACCAAGACCGCGACCGACGATTCGTCGAAGACTGAGTAAGTGCTAGGCGGTGCTTTTGCGAGCGCCGCCTACTACATTGAGGAGGATCAGCAGATGACTAACGAGGAACTGCAGCAGGAAATGATTGCGGCCATGAAGGCAAAGGACAAGGTGCGTCTGTCCATCATTCGCCAGGTCAAGGCCGAGGTAAAGAACATCGAGGTCAACGAGCGCCGCGATGTGACTGAGGAAGACGTCAACAGCATGATCAAGCGTCTGATTAAGCAGACGAGCGAGACGCTGGAGATGTCCATCAAGGCCGGTACCGATCAGGACCGTACCGACAACCTGACCGAGCAGGTCAAGATCCTGGAGAGCCTGCTGCCCGCGCAGGTTTCGGGCGAGGAGCTCGAGGCGCTGATCGAGCAGGTTATCGCCGAGCTGGGTGCTACGTCCAAGAAGCAGATGGGCCAGGTTATGGGGGCGCTCGGCAAGGCCACCGGCGGCAACTTCGATAAGCCGGCCGCGGCAAAGATCGTCGGAGCCAAACTCGCGTAGGGGCCGAGCGGTACATAGTTGATGTTGAGGGGGCGTGACCATTGCGGTCGCGCCCCTTTTTGCTGGGCTGGGTACTCATTGGGGACAGACTTAAATGAGTGCCCAATGAGTAGGTACTCATTTAAGTCTGTCACCAATGAGTGGGCGGAAGATTGCGGGTTCTTTACGGGAATGTAGTGTGGGCTGCGGAAACGTGGTTCTTTCCGTACAATAGTTCAACTCGTGTAAACGCAGGGAAGGGACATTCATGGCAGACATGATCGAGATCAAGCATCTCAACAAGTACTTTGGCGACCTGCATGTGCTCAAAGATATCAATCTCACCGTCAAGCGCGGCGAGAAGCTCGTAATGATCGGGCCTTCCGGCTCGGGTAAGTCGACGCTCATCCGCTGTGTCGATTATCTTGAGGAGCCCACGTCGGGCGAGGTCCTCATCGACGGTACGCCGCTCACCAAAAAGAACCACCTGGAAATGGCTCGCAAGTATAGTTCCATGGTGTTTCAGCAGTTCAACCTGTATCCCAACATGACGGTGCTCGGCAACCTGACGCTCGCGCCCATCAAGCTTCAAAAGAAGAGCAAGGAGGAGGCGACCGAGATCGCCATCGCCGCGCTCAAGCGCGTCGGCATGGCGCATAAGGCCGGCGAGTATCCGCAGAACCTCTCGGGCGGTCAGCAGCAGCGCATTGCCATCGCCCGTGCCCTGTGCACCAAACAGCCCATCATCCTGTTTGACGAGCCGACCTCGGCGCTCGACCCCGAGATGGTCCAGGAGGTTCTGGACGTTATGATTGAGCTCGCGCAGGAGGATATCACCATGATCTGCGTAACACACGAGATGGGCTTTGCGCGTCAGGTGGCCGACCGCGTCATCTTTATGGAGGACGGCCGCATCCTGGAGGAGGGCACGCCCGAGCACTTCTTCGACAACCCCGAGAACCCGCGCTGCCGCGAGTTCCTGTCCAAGATTCTGCACTAGGCACGGTGATGGACATGACGGATATGACGAGGGCGGCCGTGTCGCGCCGCCACTTTTTGCAGCTGGCTGGCGCCGGCATGCTTGCGCTGACGGGGACCGCGCTTACCGGTTGCGGCAACTCCACCAGCGGCGAGGGCTCCGACAAGGGGTCCAAGCTTGCAGCCATTAAGTCGCGTGGACATCTGAATGCCGGCGTTAAGAAGGACGTTCCCGGCTATGGCTATTACGACACCGCCAAGGGTCGCTTTGAGGGCATGGAAGTCGATTTGTGCTACCAGATCGCTGCTGCCGTCTTTGGCGTGAGCTACAAGGAGGCCCGTGCCCAGGAGCTTGTCGAGTTTACCGACGTAACGCCCAAGACGCGCGGTCCGCTGATCGATAACGGCCAACTTGACGTTGTCGCGGCGACCTACACCATCACCGACGAGCGCAAGAAGAGCTGGGATTTCTCGACGCCGTACCGCACCGACTACGTGGGACTCATGGTCAAGAAGCGTTCGGGCTTTACCTCGATTGAGGATCTGGACGGCAAGGTCATTGGCGTGAGCCAGGGTGCCACCACGCAGGGCCTGATCGAGCAGATGATCAAGGACAACGGCTTTAGCTGCAAGCCCGAGTTTAGGGCCTTTAGCGGCTACCCCATCATCAAGAGTTCGCTCGACGCCGGCAATATCGACGTCTTTGCCATGGACCGCTCCACGTTGGCCGGCTATATGAACGAGACCGTTGAGTTGCTGCAGCCCGAGGTCAAGTTTGGCGAGCAGGGCTACGGCGTGGCGACCAAGAAGGGCTGCGACCTTTCGGCCGTGGTCGATCAGGTGATTTGCGATCGCCTGGCCGACGGCTGGCTCGACCAAGAGGTCAAGACCTGGGGTCTTGTATAGGCGCATCGTCCAAGGAAGGAATCAAATGCTCGAAGGATTATTTGACGCCGACCGTTGGTCGACGACATTTCAAAACATGGGGCCCTTCTGGGAGGGCTTTGGCGTGACGCTGCAGGTGGTCGTTGCCGGCCTGTTGCTGTCTCTGGTACTGGGCACGCTGCTGGGTGTGTTCTCTACCACCCGTTCGCGTGTGCTGCGTGCCATAAGCCGCGTGTACGTGGAGTTTTACCAGAACACCCCGTTGCCCGTGCAGGTGCTCTTTATGTACATGGCCGGTCCGCAGTTTTTGCAGGCCATAACCGGTGCCGACCAGCCGGTGCGCATCGCGCCGTTCGTGCTGGGTTTCTTGGGCGTGGGCCTGTATCATGCGGCCTACATTTCGGAGGTCATCCGCACCGGTATCGAGGCGGTTCCGCGCGGTCAGATGGAGGCGGCCCAGAGCCAGGGCTTCACCCGTGCGCAGGCATACTGGTACATCGTGCTGCCCCAGACGTTCAAGATCATTCTGCCGCCGCTGTGTAACCAGGCGCTTAACTTGGTCAAGAACACGTCGGTGCTGGCGCTTGTGGCCGGCGGCGACCTTATGTACCGTTCCGACAACTTTGTGAGTCTGTACGGTTACCTGCAGGGATACATCGTCTGCTGCCTTATGTACTTCATCATCTGCTTTCCGCTCGCCATGCTGGTGCAGTGGCTCGAGCGCCGCTCCAAGGAGCGTCCGCGCGGCGTGAGCCTGGCCGAGCTGGGGCTCGACAACGTAGAGGAGGCCTAGCGCATGGAAATTTTCAACGCGACCAACCTGCTCTACATTTGGGGCGGCTTTGTTAAGACGATCGAGATCTCGGCGCTGTCGATCTTTTTCTCGCTCATCTTTGGCACGGTGCTGGCGCTTGTTAAAAGCTATGCGCCCCGCCCGTTCCGTATTTTGGTGAGCGCCTATATCGAGCTGTTCCGTTGCACGCCAAACCTGCTGTGGATCCTGTTTATCTACTTTACGGTGCAGGGTTTGGACATTGTGATTTCGACCATCGCCTTTACGCTGTTTACCAGCGCTGTTATGGCCGAGATTGTGCGCGGCGGTCTCAACTCGATTCCGCGTGGCCAGTTTGAGGCGGCACAGAGTCAGGGCTTCGGCTTCTTTGCCACCATGCGCTACATTATTCTGCCGCAGACGTTTAAGACGATTATTCCGGCGCTGTTTAGCCAGTGCACGACTGTCATTAAGGACAGCTCGTATCTTTCGGGCATTAACGTGGCCGAGCTCATGTACACGGCAAACGTCGTGATGGCCCACGCGGTCGACCTGTCGCAGGTGCTTATGCTCTACGGCCTGGTGTTTGCGATGTACTTTGTGCTCAACTTTGGTATCTCGCTGCTGGTGAGGGCCTATCAGCGCCGCATCGTAGCCGCATAGCCTGGCTTTCCCTGGCACCCAACCTTGGCCTTCAAACCGTCGCTCGCGTACCAAAGTACGCGTCGCTCCTCTTTCAGGCCAATCTTGGGCACCAGGAAAACCCAGGTACGCTATCGTGGGAAAAGGCGATAAACAGCCTTTTTTCTTATCTGTTAGAAAGGAATCGCGATGAGCGATCTGGAGAACAAGAAGAGTCCTGTGGTCATTACCATCGCGCGCGACTTTGGCGCCGAGGGCCACGAGATTGGCCGTATCCTCGCCAACGAACTGGGGATTCCGCTGTACGATAACGAGCTGCTGGTGCGCGCGTCGCTGCGCGCAGGCGAGTCGCTCGATAAGATGGCCGCCTATGACGAGCGTCTGGCTGTGGAGAACATGGCGTTTCTGCCCGACCGCTACGATGCGCGTTCGTACTCGGACAAGTTGTTCCAAAAGATGAGCCAGGTGATTTTGGACCTGGGCGAGACCGAGAGCTGCATTATCGAAGGCCGCCTGTCCGATTACCTGCTGCGCAATAACCCCAATCACATTGCTGTGTTGGTGACCGCACCCTTTGAGGACCGCGTCGAGATCGTGCGCAAGAAGCGTGGCCTTAACAAAAAGAAGGGCGCCAAGCTGGTCAAGCAGCAGCAGAAGGCGCGCGAGGCATTTTACAAGCGCTACAGTGCCGGCAAGTGGAAGATGACGAGCGGTAAAGACATCGTCGTCAACCGCGCCAAGCTGGGCCGCGAGGGCTGTAAAGATGTTATCGCTGCGGCCTACCGCTACAAGGTGGCTCAGCTCGAAGGCTAACCGACCAAAACCACCACAAAGGGGATAGGCACCTTTATGGTGGGTTTTGTTTTAGGCCGAGGGGAAGGCCTTGGCGGCAGTGCCTATCCTCGGCTTTTGCAAAATCTCGATCTGTAACACCAAGCCAGCGAAAATGGCTCTAACTGTTACAGATTTAGATGAACCGTTCGGCCGTCAGCCCAACGTCTTGATCTGTAACATGTAGCGAGGAATTTGGCCTCTAACTGTTACAGATTGAGACAAAGCGGAGGCGGTTAGAGCAATATCTCGATCTGTAATAACTACGATGCTCAACAGGGCCTAACTGTTACAGATCGAGACAAACTGGCCGGTCAGGCCCCAAACCACCACAAAGGTGCCTGTCCCCTTTGTGGTGGTTTGGGGCGGCCGGTATAGAAAAAGTCCCCGCCGGGCGTGTGCTCGACGGGGACTTTGCCGTTTGGTGGCTAGCGCTGTAGGTGATTACTCGCCCAACAGGCTCTTGGTGATGGAGGCAGCGGCCTTCTTGCCGGCGCCCATCGCCAGAATGACCGTAGCGGCACCGGTGACGATGTCGCCGCCGGCCCAGATGCGGGGATCGGTGGTCTGGCCAGTCTCCTCATCGGCAACGATGTAGCCCCACTTGTTGAGCTCCATCTTGCCGCCGATCTTCTTTGCGAAGGGGTTGGCGTTGGTGCCGATAGCCGAGATCGCGACGTCGCAGGGGATCTCCTCGATGGCGCCCTCGATGGGCACTGGGCGACGACGGCCGGACTCGTCGGGCTCGCCGAGCTCCATCTTCTGGACCTTGACGGCGCACACGGAGCCGTCCTCGCCGGCGACAAACTCGAGCGGGGAGACGAGCGGCAGAACCTCGACGCCCTCGGCCTTAGCATGGTGCAGCTCGGCACGACGGCAGGGCATCTCGTCCTCGGTACGACGGTAGGCGATGATGGCATGCTCGGCGCCCAGGCGCTTGGCGGTACGGACGGCGTCCATAGCCACGTTGCCGCCGCCAAAGACGACGACGTTCTTGCCGTGCTTGGTGGGGGTGTCGTACTCGGGGAACTTGTTGGCCTTCATCAGGTTCACGCGCGTGAGGTACTCGTTGGCGAAGAAGACGTTGGGCAGGTTCTCGCCGGGGACGTTGAGGAACTTGGGCAGGCCTGCGCCGGTTGCCACGTAGATGGCGTCGAAGCCCTGCTCGAACAGCTCCTCGGCCGTGGCCATGTTGCCAACGACGGAGTTGTACTCAAACTTGACGCCCATGTCCTCCAGGCCGTCAATCTCGCGCTTGACGACCGCCTTGGGCAGACGGAACTCGGGGATGCCGTAGACCAGCACGCCGCCGCCGGTGAAGAAGGCCTCGAAGACGGTAACGTCAAAGCCGTTGCGGGCGAGCTCGCCGGCGCAGGTGATGCCGGACGGGCCGGAGCCGACGACGGCGACCTTCTTGCCGTTCTTGGGGGCCATCTTGGGCGTGGAGGCGAGCTCGGGGCGGTCACCCAGGAAGCGCTCGAGCTGGCCGATGGCCACGGGCTCGGACTTCTTACCACGGATGCACTTGCCCTCGCACTGGTTCTCCTGCGGGCAGACGCGACCGCAGATAGCGGGAAGCATGGAGTCCTCGCGGATGGTATCGAGAGCGCCGCCAAAGTCCTTCTCGCGGATCTGCTCGATAAAGCGGGGGATGTTGATGTTGACGGGGCAGCCCTCGACACAGAACGGCTTCTTGCAGTTGAGGCAGCGCTCGGCCTCGGCCAGCGCCATCTCCTCGGTGAAGCCCTTGTCGACGGGGCGGAAGTCGCAGGCGCGCTCGGCAGCCGGCTCCTCGTTATCGGGGGTGCGGGGCGACTTCATATCGGCAACGAAACGACCGTTAACTAGTGGCATGCGCAGCTCTTTTCCTCATAGGCCTTGAGGGACTCGCCCTCTTCGGAACGGTAAGCGGCCTGACGGGCACGAAGGTCATCCCAGTCGACCAGGGTGGCATCGAAGTCGGGGCCGTCGACGCAAGCGAACTTGGTCACGCCGCCCACCTCGACGCGGCAGCAGCCGCACATACCGGTGCCGTCAACCATGATGGGGTTGAGCGACGCGGTGATGGGGGTGTCGTACTTCTGGGCGGTGAGGGTCGAGAACTTCATCATCGGAACGGGGCCGACGCAGAAGACCTGGCTCACGGCCTTGTCCTGCAGCAGGCGTTCCAGCGGAGCGGTGACAACGCCCTGCTCGCCGTAGGAGCCGTCGTCAGTGGTGATGTGGATGTGGTCCTCGTCGAGGAGCTCGCGGAACTGATCCTCCATGAGCAGGAGGTCCTTGGTGCGGGCGCCCATGATGGCGTGCACCTCATGGCCGGTCTCGACCAGGTGCTTAGCGACCGGGAAGGCAATTGCCAGGCCGACGCCGCCGCCAATGACAGCGCAGGGGCCCTCGGCCATCTCGGTAGGAACGCCCAGCGGGCCCACGACGTCGCGTAGCGACTCGCCGGCCTCGTAGGTGGATAGCATCTCGGTGGTCTTGCCGATCACCATGAAGATGAACTCGACCCAGCCCTCGTCACCGTTCCAGCCAGCCAGGGTAAACGGGACACGCTCGCCCGTCTCGTTGGCGCGGACCATGAGGAACTGTCCGGCGTGCGCATGTTTGGCGATTGCAGGCGCCTCGATGCGGAACTTGAACACCTTCTCAGAGAACTGCGTCTTCTCCAGGATCTTATACATAGAACCCCTCTCTTGTTAGGGCTACCGAACCGTGCCTCCACGGAAAAGGACGGTGGCCCGAATAAAACCGTACGCGCACAGGCGTTGTGCAGACATACGGTGCAAATTATACCCTCATGGACATGTCACTTACGTGTGTCTTCGGCGGGTGGGAAAAGGGTTTATCCGCTCCGGCCTACCAAAAGGGACGGGTTTCTCATGGTCGGTTTTATCAGGCAAAACAGCGAAGGAGGTCGGCCTTGCGCATAGGTGAGGCCGGCCCCCTTTGGAGCGTTGCATATGTATGGCGGCACAGGGTTTATTGCGTCGCGGCCGCTGCGGCGTTTCCGCAGATAAAACCTGCCAAAATAAACCTGTCCCTTTTTGGTAGGTTTTAGTGCTTGCCGTTGGCAGAGGCGGAGCCGTTGACATGGTCGCGGGCATAGATCACGCCGTGCACGATTGCCAGGCCGGCGGCGTCGGCAGCGCGGGCGCAGGTGTCCTGGAAGTCCTCGGCCTCGCGGGCACGCAGCTGCTTGAGCACGTAGTCGGCGACAGCCATTTTGCCGGGAGGGTTACCGATGCCGGTGCGGATGCGGCTGAAGTCGCGGCTGCCCATCTTGTCGATGATGGAGCGCAGGCCGTTGTGGCCGGCGTGGCCACCGCCCACCTTAACACGTACGTCGCCGGCGGGAATGTCGAGCTCGTCGTGAATCACGAGCAGCTCCTCGGCCTTGATCTTGTACTCGCGGCAGAGCTTGGAGATGGGACCACCCGAGGTATTCATATACGACTGCGGCTTGACCAGCACGATCTGGCGCTTGCCGCCCTCTTCCTCGGCATCGTTGATATTGATGAGCGCGACCTCGGCACCTGCCTGGTTTTTCCAGTACGTGACACCAGCCTGACGGGCCAACTCGTCGATTGCCTTGAAACCTGCGTTGTGGCGGGTCTCAGCATACTCATCGCCAGGGTTGCCAAGTCCGGCAACCATGCGAATCTTAAGCGGCTGTGCAGCTGCCATGTTTGTCCTCCGTTACGTAAATAGTTCAATCAACGACAAAGGCTACCACGCTCGCCGAAGGCGAGGAAAGGTTGCAGCAAAGTCATTTCAGAAAACAGCTGCCCCGAGACAGCAGGAAGCCCCGGACACGCCGGGAGGGGTTATCAAAGCGAACATCCCGCAGCCGCAAAGCGGCGAGGACGTTCGCGTGATAACCCCGCAGGCGTGTCCGGGGCTTCCGGAGGGATGCGAGGGTCGAGCGACTACAGCGCGAAGTCGCCGCCGACGAGCGTGGAGACGGGCTCCTCGTGGTAAACGGCGGAGATGGCCTGAGCGAACTCCTCGGCGACCGAGATGGTCTTGATCTTGCCGCCGACCTCGACGGGAATGGCGTCGGTGACGAGGCACTCGACGATCGGGGCGTCGTTCAGGCGCTCGATGGCCGGACCGGAGAAGATGCCGTGGGTGGCGCAGACATAGATGTCGCCAGCGCCCATAGCCTTGAGCTCCTTGACGTTGGCGCACAGGGTGCCAGCGGTGTCGATCATGTCGTCGTTGATGATGCAGGTCTTGCCCTTGATGTCACCGATGATGCCCATGACCTCGGCGGCGTTGTGGCGCGGACGGCCCTTGTGGGCGATGGCCAGGTCACAGCCGAGCATGTCGGACAGCTTCTTGGCAGCCTTGGCGCGGCCCACGTCGGGGGAGACGACAACCAGGTTGTCGGTGTCGAAGTGCATGTCGTTGTAGTACTGGCCAAACAGCGGCAGTGCGGACAGGTGGTTAACCGGGATATCGAAGAAGCCCTGGATCTGGCCCTGGTGCAGGTCGAGGGTGATGATGCGGTTGACGCCGGCGCGCTCGAGCAGGTTGGCGACGAGGCGAGCGGTGATGGGCTCGCGCGGGCCGGCCTTGCGGTCCTGGCGGGCATAGCCGTAGTGGGTGATAACGGCGGTGATGGAGCGGGCGGATGCACGCTTGGCAGCGTCGGTGGCGATGAGCAGCTCCATGAGCATGTCGTTGACGTTGCCGCCGGCCACGGACTGAATCAGGAAGACGTCGGCGCCGCGGACGGTTTCGTCGTAGCGGGCGTAAATCTCACCATTGGCGAACTGCTTTAGCGTAAGGCCCGAAAGCTCGACCCCAAGGTACTCAGCAATCTTCTGAGCGAGGGGACGGTTGGAGGAACCGGAATACACGCGGATGGACTTGCGCATATTCTCCGACTTCTCGGGATCATTAATCGGCATTACCCTTCTCCTTTATATCGAATGCCATATAGATGCCTTGTTGCATTGTAACCGCGCGGCGGGGTTTATCGGGTCTTGATAACGTCTTTACCGTCAACGGACACGAACCGACCACTCATTCGGCCGCGCAGGTCAACATAGAAAAAGGAGCCGTCCCCACGGAAGCGGCTCCTTTTGTGCTTGGTAAAACGTTATACCTCGTCGTCCTCGTGCAGACGGCGGCGATAATCGGCGGCCCAACCCTCAATATTTACCTGACGGGCGCGGCCCAGACCGAGCGCGTCGGCCGGGACCGGCTCGGTGATGACGGAGCCGGCGGCCACGAGCGCGCCGTCGCCGATTTGGGCGGGCGCGACCATCATGGTGTCGGAACCGATGAAGGCATCCTTGCCGATGACGGTCTTGTGCTTGTGGACGCCGTCGTAGTTGCAGGTGATGGAGCCAGCGCCCACGTTGACGCCAGAGCCCATGGTGGTGTCGCCGATGTAGGACAGGTGCGGCACCTTGGAGCCCTCGCCGATCGTGGACTTCTTGATCTCCACGTGCGTGCCGGCCTTGGAGCCGTCGAGCATGTGGGTGCCCGGGCGCAGGTAGGCGCGCGGGCCGCAGTCGACGCCGTTCTCGATGACGGCCTCGATGGCGATGGTCTCGTCGATGGTGCAGCCGCTGCCGACGGTGGTGTCGGTGAGACGGCTGTTGGGGCCGAGCTGGCACTCCTCGCCCACGGTGACGTGGCCGATCAGGTGCGTCTGCGGCCACACGACGGTGTCGCGGCCGATGACGGCGTCGGGGCCGATCCAAGCCTGTGTGGGGTCGATAAAGGTGACGCCCTCGGCCATCCAGTGCTCGTTGATGCGGTCGCGTGCGATGGCGGTAAGCTGCGCGAGCTGGATGCGGCTGTTGACGCCCAGGCCGTCGCGGTAGTCGTCACAGTGGAAGATGGAGACCGCCTGGCCGTGACCCTTGAGGATTTCGAGCATGTCGGGCAGGTAGTACTCGGACTGCGCGTTGTCGTTGCCGATCTCGTCAATGTGGGCGGCGAGCTGCGCGCCGTCGAAGGCGTAGCAGCCGGCGTTGCACTCGAGCAGCGTGGCGGCTTGCTCGGGCGTGCAGTCCTTCTGCTCGATGATGCGCTCGATCTGGCCGTCGGCACCCAGCTTGATGCGGCCGTAGCCGAAGGGATCGGGCGGGGTCATGGTCATGACGGTGCAGGCGAGCTCGCCGGTAGCGACGGTCTGCGCGAACTTGGCGACGGTGTCGGCGGTGATGAGCGGCAGATCGCCGTTGAGCACGACGACGGGGCCTTGCGTGATGCCGCAGGCTTCGAGCGCAACCTTTACGGCGTGACCGGTGCCCAGGCGCTCGGTCTGCTCGACGCACTCGACCTTGGTGGCGCTGCTGGCGTAGGCGCCGTCGATAAGGGCGCGCATCTCGTCGGCATGGCTGCCGATGACGACCACGACGCGGCTGCAGCCGGCCTTGATGGTGGCGTCGACGATCCACTGAACCATGGGCTTACCCAAGATCTTGTGCGAAACCTTGCAGTGGTTCGACTTCATGCGTGTGCCCTCGCCGGCGGCGAGGATAATTGCGGTTGCATCCATGTGATCTCCTGTTACGTTATAGAGACGTGTGTTTGGAAACGATACACGGCGCAATATGATACCGCAGGCATATGATGAGCGCGTAACGTTTGGGCCGCGGCGGCTGGGTTTGTGGTTCCGGCGCGGCGGTTGCGCTGGTTACGAGCGGTGCCGGCAGCGCTTCGGCGTCGGTGATTTGGCGGGAGAGCGGGGATGCCTATGGACAACATGCGAGAGGGCTTGGGCGCCGAGCCCGTCGCGGCATTCTCGATGTCGCACCCGGCGGTGCCTGCGCTCTACATGGCGCTGACGCTGGGGCTCACCATGTTCTCGATGCAACCGGTGCTGATCGCGCTGTCGCTCGCGGGCGGGTTGGCATACGGCTTTGCGACCCGCGGGGCTGCCCGCACGTTGGGCTCGCTTCGCTGGCAGCTGCCGGTGATTTTGATCATTGCGCTGGTCAACCCGCTGTTTAGTGCATCGGGCTCGACCGAGCTTTTCCATATTGGCATGCGCGTGGTGTATTTGGAGAGCATGGTATACGGCCTGTGTATGGGTGGGCTGTTTGTGGCGAGCGTGCTGTGGTTTGAGGCTGCGGCGTCGATGCTCGAATACGACAAGGTGCTCGCGCTGCTGGGCAACGCCGCACCGGTGCTCGCGCTCATGATCTCGATGTGCATGCGGCTTATCCCGCAGTTTTTGCGCCGCGGCCGCACGGTCCTGGCGGTACAGGATGCGATCGACGTTCCGGGGCGCGCTCCGGCCGACCCCGTGCGCTCGCGCTTGCGGGCCTCGAGTGTGCTGATGGGCTGGGGCATGGAAGATTCGCTTGAGCGCGCGGACGCCATGCGCTCTCGCGGGTGGGGCGCCGCGGCGCGCCGCACGACGTACGCGCGGTATCGGCTGGGGCGCGGCGACGTTGCCGCGCTGGTTGGGCTTGCGATGTTTGGCGCTACTGCGGTGGCGGTGGCGTGGATTGCGACGACGCAGTATTCGTTTTACCCGCAGCTTTCGGTGCCGGCGCCGTGGCCGGGTTATGTTGTGTACGCGGTCTGGATGGCGCTGCCCTGCGCACTGCACGCGATTGACGAGAAGAGGTTTGGCTGATGGCTCGGTTGGACGGGAGCAAGATGGCGGGCACGGTGTGCGGCTCGGATGCGCCGGCGATTGAAGTGCAGGGTCTGCGTTTTGCCTATCCCGGGGCTGGCGCACCGGTGCTCGAGGCACTCGATTGGCGCGTTCCCCAAGGAGCATTTGCACTGCTTGTTGGTGGTACCGGGGCGGGTAAGTCGACGCTGCTCTCGCTGCTCAAACCCGAGATCGCGCCGACGGGCGAATGCACTGGCGAGTTGCGCGTGCTGGGCGAGAACGTTGCCGACATGGACGTTCGGGCGTCTGCGGAGCGCGTGGGCTATGTGTTTCAAGACCCCGAGAACCAGATCGTATGCGAAAGCGTGTGGCACGAGATGTCGTTTGGCTTGGAAAACCTGGGCATGTCGCGCGACGAAATGCGCCGTCGCGTAGCTGAGACCAGCTATTTCTTTGGAATGGAGGATTGGCTCCACCGCGATACCGATACGCTTTCGGGCGGACGCAAGCAGCTGCTGTCGTTAGCGGCCGTTTTGGCGCTGCGCCCTCGCGTGCTGCTGCTCGACGAGCCCACGTCTCAGCTGGATCCTGTTGCCGAGAAAAATTTTCTGCATGCGCTGTTTCGCGTGAACCGCGAGCTGGGCTGTACGGTTGTTGTGGCGACGCACCAGCCGCGCCCGATGCTCGAGTATGCGACGTGCGCGTACCGGATTGAAGACGGTCGCGTGTGCGAGGTGGCTGATATCGCCTCCTTGGGGCATCGCGAAGGGCTGTTTTCTGGTGAGGTGCCAGGGTGGGGCGCCGCCCGATGTGCAAAAAACGGAGTTTTCAGCAGCGCCAGTGGTCAGCTGGGTTCTTTGGACCCGCGCGGGGGCGCTCCGGGTGCAAAAAAGGGATTGAAATCGGGCAAATCGGCTGAATTTGAGGCACAAATTCAGCCGCAGAACGACTCGGGGGCGCCGTCGCGTGCCGGTGGACGCAGAATACTCCCAAAAATGCACGGCGGGTCGGCTACCACCCTGTCGGAAGGCTGGTTTCGCTACGACCGCGTGTCCGGTTGGGTGCTGCGTGGGCTCGACGTGACGTTTTCTGCCGGTGCGGTGCATGCGATCGTGGGCGGCAACGGCTGCGGCAAGTCGACGATGCTCTCGGTGCTGGTCAAGACGGCTAAGCTGCAGCGTGGGCGCATGGTGCGCGGGGCGGCTTCGGCGGCGCTGCTGCCGCAGAACCCCAAGGCCCTGCTGGTCGCCGAGACAGTGCACGACGAGCTGATGGAATGGGCTTCGACCTGCGGATACGACGAGGACGCGGCCCAGGAGCGCGCGGCGCAGCTGGGATTGGACGGCCTGGATGCGCGCCATCCGTACGATCTTTCGGGCGGCCAGCGTCAGCTGCTCGCGTTGGCAAAGCTGCTGTTGATTGGTCCGGAGCTGTTGCTGCTCGACGAGCCCACGAAGGGGCTGGACCTGACGAGCCGCCGCATTATCGCCCGCGCCCTGTGCGAGCATGCGCAAGCCGGCGGCACCGTCATCATGGCCACGCACGACCTGGACTTCGCCGAGCAGGCTGCCGACGACGTTGCCATGATGTTCGACGGCGAAATTGCCTGCATGGAGCCGTCGGCAGACTTCTTTGCCGACAACGTGTTTTATAGGGCGTGATGGAATGGTGGATTATCGCGTCTCGCGCCTACTTGCAAAACTGGAGATTCCGCTGTTGTTGGCGGTGCCGGCGGTAATGGCCGCAGCATTGCTGACGGGCATTGAGCAGACAGCGCTTGCCATGCTGGTTGTGGTGGCGCTGGTGCTCGCGCTGTTCTTTGCGGGCTACGAGGCGTCGCGTCCGGGATTGCGTCAGATTATGCCCACGCTGGTGTTGGCGGCACTGGCCGCGGCGGGGCGCATCTTGTTTGGCCCCATTCCCGACTTTAAACCCGTGAGCGCCATCGCCATTATCGCCGGTGCGACACTCGGCCGTCGTAATGGCTTTATGGTCGGTGCGCTGGCAGCGCTGACCAGCAATTTCTTTTTTGGGCAGGGTATGTGGACGCCGTGGCAGATGTATGCCTGGGGTCTGGTTGGCTATGTTGGCGGCGCGCTGGCGCATGCGGGTGCGTTCGACCGTGCCGACGGCACCGTGCGCATGCCGGCGCTGATGGCGTACGGCTTTGCTTCGGGTCTGCTGTACGGCGTGGTGATCAACGCGTATGACATTATCGGTTTTGTTCAACCGCTCACGTGGGCGGGCGCCGTGGCGCGTCTTGCCACCGCCGTACCGTTCGATATCACGCACGGACTCGCGACCTGCGTGTTTTTGGCCGCCCTGTACAAGCCCTGGTGTCGCCGCATCAACCGAGTCGTCGTGAAGTACGGGCTGTAGGGCTGGTTGCGCCGGGGCGGGAATCAATACTGTCGAAGTACCATTTCAAAACTATGCCGGTTTACGGGGCTAGATTGGCACAGGCAGACCATACCGGCTTTTTTCGAAATAGAGTAAGCCGTTTACATGCGGTTTTATTATTTCGGAATTGCGTATGGTTGGGGGTTTGCGATTTAGCCCCGTAAACTGGCATAGTTTTGGAATGGCCGGCTGATATGACGGGCGTCGTGGTCCTCAGAGAGCCAAATCGATCCGTTTTCTTCCGTCCCCAGACGTCCCCAGGGAATCAGTTGACGGCGCTTGCCACGAAACTGGCCCATCTACTACGTTTAAGCCACTACCCTCAACCACAGCGAACGACGAAAAAAGAAAACCGCAGGTAGAAAGCCTGCGGTTTTTCATAAAACGCGGTCATGGTCGAGGTATCAAGCTAAACGTAGTAGATGGGCCAGTTTCGTGGCAAGCGGGCCGCGTGGATGCCCTCGCGAGGTGAAAATGGTCCCTTTTCCTCCGTCCCCAGGGGATCAGTTAGGACTAGAGCTCCAGCGTGAGGGTGACGGGGCAGTGGTCGCTGCCAAAGATGTCGCCGCGGATGCCGGTGTCGCGTACGTTGGCGGCGATTGCGTTGCTTACTAGGAAGTAGTCGATGCGCCAGCCGGCGTTGTTCTTACGCGCATTAAAGCGGTAGCTCCACCAGCTGTAGACGCCCTCGACGTCGGGATTTGCCGCACGCCAGGTATCGGTAAGCCCGGCGTTGAGCAGCTCGGTAAACTTGCCGCGTTCCTCGTCCGAAAAGCCCGCGTTGCCGCGGTTGGACTTGGGGTTCTTAAGGTCGATTTCCTCGTGCGCTACGTTAAAGTCGCCGCAGGTCACCACGGGTTTACCGGTCTCGTGCTCAAGCGCGCTCAAAAAGCGGCGGTAGGCATCGTCCCATGCCATGCGCACATCGATACGCGCGAGCTCGTTTTGGGCGTTGGGCGTATAAACGTCGACAAACCAAAACTTGGCGAATTCCAACGCGCAGACGCGGCCCTCGGTTGCGGCTTGGGCAACGAGTTCGGCAGCCTCGCCCTCGCCGGCGTAGGGCAGTAGCGCGTCGGCGTGCAGCACACGCAGCGGTTCTTGGCGGCTAAAGACCGCGGTGCCCGAGTAGCCCTTGCGTTCAGCATGGCTCCAGGTTTGGTGATAGCCAGGCAAATCGATTTCGACTTGGCCCTCCTGCAGCTTGGTCTCTTGCAGCGCCAAGATGTCGACGTCGAGTTCCTGCGCGATTTGGGTAAAGCTCGGGTCCTTTTTAAGCACGGCGCGCAGGCCGTTAACGTTCCACGAGGCAAAGGTGTAAGTCTGAGGCATGGTGTCCTTTCGACGGGGTTGGCAGGCTTAAGATTAACGCAACGAGGGCGGGGCGGGCTCCGCGCGTGTCGACCCAAAGGCTGCGCGCCGGGCAAGCGTCCGCCGCCACCCGACCAACAAGGACGGAGGACTCATATGACGCAGGCAATATCGGACCCCAAGCAGGCCTCCGCCGCGCTGGCGGAGCTGTTCGGTACCCACAAGCGCGTGGTCTTCTTTGGCGGCGCTGGTGTTTCCACGGCGAGTGGCATCCCCGATTTCCGCAGCGTGGACGGCCTGTATCACCAGCGGTTTTCCTATCCGCCCGAGACTATGCTCTCTCATGGCTTTTACGAGGCGCATCCGGCCGAGTTCTATGACTTTTACCGCACCAAGATGATTGCACTTGGCGCCAAGCCCAACCGCTGCCACACCAAGCTGGCCGAGCTGGAGCGCGCCGGCAAGCTAAATGCCGTGGTGACGCAAAATATCGACGGCCTGCATCAGATGGCCGGCTCACAGCGCGTGTTCGAGCTGCACGGATCGGTCCATCGCAACATTTGTCAGTCGTGCGGCGCGGTCTATAGCGCCGAGTGGATTTGCTCGCGCGAGCATGAGGACGCCGCGGGTGTGCCTGTGTGTCCTGCGTGCGGCGGGCGCATTAAGCCCGATGTGGTGCTCTACGAGGAGCCGCTCGACGAGCGTGTGCTGACCGGCGCCGTTGCCGCCATCGCCGCGGCCGATGCCCTCATTGTGGGCGGGACCTCGCTCGTGGTGTATCCGGCAGCGGGCCTTACGCGTTACTTTACCGGCGATATGCTGGCCATTTGCAATCTTGCCCCCACCGATCAAGATGCAAATGCCGACCTGCTGATTTCTTGCGACATCGCGGCCGCGTTTGCGTTCTAGCCCGCACGCGCGGATACAATGGAAAGACTGATCGCAAAGCGACCCCGCCGCCTGCGCCCGAGCGCGGCGGCGCGGGCATTTTAGGAGGATGTTCATGGCGAACGATAGCAAGACATGGCGGTGCGGAAAGTACGAGCTCAGCTTTGACCGTCCGCGCATCATGGGCGTCCTCAACGTGACGCCCGATTCGTTTAGCGACGGCGGGGAGCACTTCGACCCGGATGCCGCCATCGAGTACGGCCTGGCGATGCTCGACGCCGGCGCCGACATCATCGACGTGGGCGGTGAGTCCACGCGCCCCGGCTTTACCCCGGTCAACCCCGACGAGGAGGCTCGCCGCGTGCTACCCGTGGTGCGCACGCTGGCCAAAGAGGGCGCCATCGTCTCGATCGACACGCGCCATGTGGCGGTTGCCAAGGCGGCCGTGCGCTGCGGCGCCTCGATCGTCAACGACGTGACGGGCTTCACCGACCCCAAGATGGTCGAGTTTGTCGCGACGAGCACCTGCGGCGTCATCGTGATGCACGCCGGCGAGGTCGCGGCTCCCACCCGCACGCACGCGACGGTGCAGCTCGATACCTCTGCCGCGGCGTTTGTTGCCGAGAAGGCACGCGAGGCGGCTGCCGAGGCCGCGCGCGAGGCCGAAAAGCCGGCTCGCCGTCGCCGTGGCAAGCTGCTGGGCGAGCCCAAGACGGAGGCCAAACTTCCGGGCGGCGTGGTACAGCCCTCGCTGCCGTTTGGCGATCCGGAGCCCGCGCCCGAGCCTACGGGCGAGCAGAAGCAGGAGGCACCGGCCGCCGAAGAGGCCGCCCCTGTCGCCGAGGCCACCGCGACTCCCGAGCCCGCGCCGGAGCCCAATGACCACCTGGCAGCCATGATGCGCCGCAGCGCCCGCCGCGAGGAGGCCTACGTGCCTACCTCTCAGCTCCGCCGCTTTACCCTGCCCGATTCGGCGCCCATCATGCGACGCGTCATGGGCTTTCTGTCCGATCAGGCCCGCGCGCTCATCCACGCTGGCGTGTCGCGCGACCGCATTTGCATCGATCCGGGCCCGGGCTTTGGCAAGACGGCCAACGAGGATATCGTCATCCAGCGCGAGACCGCCAAGGTGGCGTCGCTGGGCTATCCGCTCATGTGTGCCGTGTCACGCAAGCGCTTTGTGGGCGCTGTCTCGGGCGTGACCGAGGCCGCCGAGCGCGATGCCGCCACGTTTGGCGTGTGCCTGGGCGCCATCCAGGCCGGCGCCAAC
>CABQJJ010000007.1 GCA_902464485.1 uncultured Collinsella sp.
CGTTTACGTTGTCCAATCCAAATGGTGTTAACTACTACAAGCCGGCAGCAGAGACTGGCGAACTTGTTCTCTATGGTGAAGAAGAACAAGGCATCGGCACGCCCAGCATGAACTTCGGCGAGGAATGGGCTGACACACGCTGCACAATTGACAAGGACACATCAAGCGACACGGTCATTAACGGCACAATGTACTTTGCCTCATGGAATCGCGATCGAGATTTAGGACATGCTGTCACCTGGAATATCAGCTGGACGGAGGGCGAAGGTGAGGATGCGAAGCATGTCGAGTCATCGACACCCGAGTTTAGCGTCGGAGCGTACGTCGATACAAAGGAACTCCGCTCCGGTGACTCGCCTCTCGAGATCAGCCCGTTTTCCATCCAGACGCACATCGATGATCTGGGCATTGACGCAGTCACGAAAAAGTTGACCGTTACCTACAAGGATGGATCGGAGCAGATTATCGAAGACGATGCTGCAGGCGCGTACAATTCCTATTTTTCGCTGACGCGCAATAGCGGGGAGAACATTTGGGTGCCAACGAAGTTGATTGATGTCGACCAAGTGGTCTCAGTAACCCTTGAGGGCACGAGGTACACATCAACGGGGGAGACCGAAACGAAAGTACCCTTTACCATCGTCTATTCGTAACGTCTGGGCCGCTTCCCAAGAGGGGAAGCGGCCTTTTTAGCGTTAAATGGGCGGTTATTTTGAGCGATATTCGCCTGCATTTCTGAAGTATGCGGCAAAATCTTGATGGGTCGACCACACCGCATATGCTCAAGCGTTCTACCTGCGGGTTTGTTATCGTAAAACTCCGGCGTGCTCGGCAGGTCCAAAATTTGCCGCATACTTCCGAAAGCGCCGCCGATTTCAATGCGACAGGTGAGAGCGGGTCACCGCTTGAACGCGACGTTTTCCCAGATAAAACCGACCAAAATAAACCTGTCCCTTTTTGGTAGGTAACGTTGCCCTCACGAGCACGTTGGATTTCCGGGCCGGGCGGCCCAGGTTTTAAGTTTGTCGCGAGTTCCGCACGCAAAGGAAAGCACTTAATGTGCTTTCCGTCTTGCGCAGGACTGTAGAGCAGCAAACTTAAACCGCCGGCAGCCCGGGCCGGGAATCCGCCCCCGCGCACAGGAGGGGATTCCTTTTGTGTAGGCTTTGCGGAAATGTGCCAATTTTGGGATACGCCCGGCAGCGTGGTCTGTTGACGACACAGCTAACGGCACGTATCCTAACGAACTGCGTGTTTCGTAGGGGGATGCTGACCCCTCGATTCAAGCCGTTGCACTTTACAGAAAGCTGGAATCATTCGAGAAGGAGTACGCTTTGCCTACTATTAACCAGCTGGTTCGCCAGGGCCGTCGTTCCGTGCCCAAGAAGTCCAAGAACGCTGCTCTGCAGCACAACTCCCAGAAGCGCGGCGTGTGCACCCGCGTCTTCACCACGAGTCCCAAGAAGCCGAACTCGGCTCTTCGTAAGGTTGCCCGTGTTCGCCTTGTCAACGGCATCGAAGTTACTGCTTACATCCCGGGTGAGGGCCACAACCTGCAGGAGCACTCCATCGTGCTCGTCCGCGGCGGTCGTGTCCGTGACCTCCCTGGTGTCCGTTATCACGTCATCCGTGGCGCCTACGACGCTGCTCCGGTCCAGAACCGTATGCAGGCCCGTTCCAAGTACGGTGCTAAGCGCCCCAAGGCTAAATAAGCCAGATAACGTTTTGATACTTTCGCCGTGTGCCGCCTAAGCGCCGCACGGTAGACACTTAAGGAGATTTCACATGCCGCGTCGTGCAGCAGCTAATCGTCGTGAGGTTCAGCCTGACGCCGTTTACAACAACCGCCTGGTGACTCAGCTCATCAACAAGGTCCTTCTTGACGGCAAGAAGGCCACCGCTGAGCGCATCGTTTACACCGCTTTCGAGATCGTTGCCGAGAAGTCCGAGGGTGGCGACGCTCTCGCTACCTTCAAGAAGGCTATGGACAACGTCAAGCCCACGCTCGAGGTTAAGCCCAAGCGTGTCGGTGGCGCTACCTATCAGGTCCCGATGGAGGTCAACTCCCGTCGTTCCACCGCTCTGGGTATCCGCTGGATCGTCAACTTCTCCCGCGCTCGCAAGGAGAAGACCATGGCCGAGCGTCTCGCCAACGAGATCCTCGACGCCTCCAACGGCCTGGGCGCTTCCGTCAAGAAGCGTGAGGACGTCTTCAAGATGGCCGAGGCCAACCGCGCGTTCTCTCACTATCGTTGGTAAGTTAAGGTAAGGAACTAACATGGCTAAGCCTAAGTACAAGCTTTCCGATACCCGTAACATCGGCATCATGGCCCACATCGATGCCGGTAAGACCACCACGACCGAGCGTATTCTTTACTACACCGGTAAGACCCACAAGATCGGTGAGGTCCATGAGGGCGCTGCCACCATGGACTGGATGGTTCAGGAGCAGGAGCGCGGCGTAACCATTACCTCCGCTGCTACCACCTGCTTCTGGAACAAGGACGGCAAGGATTACCGCATCCAGATCATCGACACCCCGGGCCACGTTGACTTCACCGCCGAGGTCGAGCGCTGCCTGCGTGTCCTCGATGGCGCTGTCGCCGTCTTCGACGCCGTTGCCGGCGTTCAGCCCCAGTCTGAGACCGTTTGGCGTCAGGCTTCTACCTTCAACGTCCCCCGCATCGCCTTCATCAACAAGTATGACCGCGTGGGCGCTGACTTCTTCAACGCTATCGAGACCATGAAGGATCGTCTCGACGCTAACGCCGTGGCCGCTCAGGTCCCGATGGGCGCCGAGGACAACTTCTGGGGCGTCATCGACCTGGTCACCATGACTGCATGGGACTTCAAGGCCGACGAGAAGGGCATGACCTACCCCGAGCCGATGGACGAGATCCCGGCTGAGTTTGCCGACATCGCTGCCACCAAGCGCGAGGAGCTCCTCGACGCTGCTGCCAGCTTTGACGACGAGCTCATGGAGAAGATCCTCATGGAGGAGGACTTCACCGTCGAGGAGCTCAAGGCTGCTCTGCGCAAGGGCGTTCTGGCCAACGAGCTCAACCTCGTCTTCGTGGGCTCCGCCTACAAGAACAAGGGCGTTCAGGAGCTGCTCGACGCTGTCGTCGACTACCTGCCCAGCCCGCTCGACGTCGAGGCCGTCACCGGTACCGATCCGGACACCGGCGAGGAGATCCAGCGTCATCCTTCCTTCGACGAGCCCTTCTCCGGCCTGGTCTTCAAGATCATGACCGACCCGTTCGTCGGTAAGCTCACCTACGTCCGCGTTTACTCCGGCCGTGCCGAGTCCGGCTCCTACGTGATCAACGCTTCCAACGGTCAGCGTGAGCGCCTCGGCCGCATCCTTGAGATGAACGCTGCCGAGCGTATCGACCGTGACGACGCTGCCGCCGGCGACATCGTCGCTTGCGTCGGCTTCAAGAACTCCACCACCGGTGACACCCTGTGCGCCGAGGGCAAGGAGATCGTCCTCGAGAAGATCGAGTTCGCCAAGCCCGTTATCGACGTTGCCATCGAGCCCAAGACCAAGGCCGAGCAGGACAAGATGTCCCTGGCTCTGACCAAGCTCGCCGAGGAGGACCCGACCTTCCAGGTGTCCACCAACCACGAGACCGGCCAGACCATCATCGCCGGCATGGGCGAGCTGCACCTCGAGATCATCGTCGACCGCCTGCTCCGCGAGTTCAAGGTTGACGCTAACGTTGGTAAGCCCCAGGTTGCCTACCGCGAGACCGCTGGTCACGACGTCGAGAAGGCTGAGGGCAAGTTCGTCCGTCAGTCCGGCGGTCGCGGTCAGTACGGCCACGCCGTCATCAAGCTCGAGAAGATGGAGGAGGGCTTCGGCTACGAGTTCGTCAACGCTATCGTCGGCGGCGTCGTGCCCAAGGAGTACATCCCGTCCATCGACAAGGGCATCCAGGAGGCCCTGAACACCGGTGTTATCGCCGGCTTCCCGGTCCTCGACGTTAAGGTCACCCTGTTCGACGGTTCTTACCACGAGGTCGACTCCTCCGAGGCCGCCTTCAAGATTGCCGGTTCCATGGCTATCAAGGACGCCCTCAAGAAGTCCGATCCGCAGCTGCTCGAGCCGATTATGGCTGTCGAGGTCGAGACTCCCGAGCAGTACATGGGCGACGTTATGGGCAACCTCTCCGGTCGCCGCGGCAAGATCGAGGGCATGGAGGATCGCAAGAACAGCAAGCTCATCCGTGCCAAGGTGCCGCTGGGCGAGATGTTCGGTTACGCTACCGACCTTCGCTCCCAGACCCAGGGCCGTGCATCCTACACGATGCAGTTCGACTCTTATGAGCCCGCGCCCAAGTCCATCGTGGACGAGGTCATGAGCAAGAACGCCTAAGTTCGAGCTCCCTGTTACGTAATCCGCGAGAACATCTCTCGCACTCTTTGGAGGTTTAAGTTGGCTACCCAGAAGATCCGCATTCGCCTCAAGGGCTATGATCACGAGGTCGTCGATCAGTCCGCGAAGCTCATCGTCGAGACCGCTCAGAAGACCGGCGCTCGCGTTTCCGGTCCTGTCCCCCTGCCCACCGAGCGCAACCTGTACACGGTTATCCGCTCGCCGCACGTGAACAAGGACTCCCGTGAGCAGTTCGAGATGCGCACCCACAAGCGCCTCATCGACATCCTCGACCCCACCTCGGGCACCGTTGATTCGCTCATGCGTCTCGACCTCCCCGCTGGCGTCGACATCGACATCAAGCTCTAAGCGATATCGCTCATAGCTTACAGAGCCCCGCTGCCATGTTGGTAGCGGGGCTCTTTTGTTTTGAATGATGGTTTGGACTGCCGGGTAATGCTGCCGAGCAGGTGGCTGCGGCGCCCTATTCGCTCAAGGGGCGCAGCGATGCCTCCTCAAAATGGAAGGATCGCAAGTCGTCTTCCGTTTCGATACACGCGCGACCAAAGGCATCGACGGTTTTAAAGATGCCGCGTGCCAGCTCGTTTCCTGCGGGGGAGCGGGCGATAACGTGCTCCCCAATCCAATTGAGGTGAGCGACATATTTGCCGTGGACGGGCGCGAGCGGTCCGGCGTTTTCTTCCATGGCGTTGAGCAGATCTGCCCACGCGTCTACAGCGTTTACGACGGTGTGATAGACCTCATCGAGGAGCATATCGACGGCGGGAACGTTCTCGTTGAGGTCCGAGAGACCGATTGCCGGCAGGCCACCATCGGGCACCTCCGCGGGCACATAGTTCACGTTGACGCCGATGCCACAGACCGCAAAGGGGTTGCCTTCGTTATCGCGTGCGGCTTCGACCAGAATGCCGCCGAGCTTGCGTCCTCGCGCGACCAGGTCGTTGGGCCATTTGAGGCCAATCTCGTTTGCAAGACCCTGCTTTTCGAGCGCCTCGAGCACCGCTAGGCCGCTGACGGCGGCAAGGCCAGAGTACTTGGCGGGATCAACACGAGGACGTAGGACAATCGAGAGTAACAGATTGCCGGCGGTTGAATCCCACTTGTGGCCGCGTCGGCCGCGTCCTGCCGTTTGCGCGCGTGCGGCAAGTCCCGTGCCGTGCGGCACACCCTGTTTTCCTGCTTCGAGCAGGTCATCGTTGGTCGATCCGGTTACGTCGACTATCGTTAATTTGGCATCCATAACGGCTGCTACCTCCTTAATGAATAAGTGAATAACGCAATGGTGTCGAGAGACAGACACAATGTGAAGCCTTTGTCGCATTTGGACAATTTAATGTTAACACGTCAACAACGACTGAAATGCGCTATCCTCTCTTGGTCGATGTAAACACGTCAACAACTCAAAGGAGGTTAGTGATGGGCTTCACGATTCTTGGAACAGGCTCGGCGCTTCCTAAGCGCAGTGTTTCCAATGACGAGCTGTCCGAGTTCCTCGATACCTCGGATGAGTGGATTTTTACCCGTACCGGCATCAAGAGCCGCCACGTCTGCACCACCGAGTCACTCGACGACCTTGCCGTAGCGGCGAGCGAGCGGGCACTCCAGGTGTCCGGAATCGACGCGAGCCAACTGGATCTGATCGTCTGCTCGACGACGACGGGTGACCATCTTGTTCCCGCTGAGGCGTGTGCCGTTGCTGAGCGCCTGGGTGCCACATGTCCTGCCTTCGACGTTTCGGCGGCTTGTGCCGGCTTCGTATTTGCGCTCGATGTCGCCGAGGGCTATATCGCCCGCGACCGTGCCGAGCGCGTGTTGGTCATTGCTGCCGAGCAGATGACGCGCGCGCTCGACTGGACCGACCGCGCCACCTGCGTGCTCTTTGGCGATGGGGCAGGCGCCGCAGTGATTGAGGCTGGGGGAGACAGCCCCCTTGCCGTTGAGCTTTCGACGGCGCCCGACGTCGAGACGTTGCGCGTTCCCGGTCTGGTCGGCACCTCGCCGTTTAAGGCCTCCGCAGATAGCGAGAGTGTGCTGTCCATGAATGGCCGCCGCGTGTTCAAGTTCGGCGTCAACGCCATCTGCGACACGGTCCATAAGCTTGCGAGCGATGCGGGCATTTCGGTCGAAGACATCGATCATTTTGTATTCCATCAGGCTAACGAACGAATCCTGAGTCAGGCGGTCAAGCGCCTCGGCGTGCCAGACGAGCGCGTGGTTCGAACGCTGCGCGAGACCGGCAACATTTCGAGCGCCTGCATTCCCCTTGCGCTTGACCAGCTGGCACGCACCGGCGCGCTGCACGCGGGCGACACCATCGCCCTGGTCGGATTTGGCGCCGGCTTGGATGTAGGTGGCTATCTACTTCGCTGGAAGTAGTTGCACATAGGAAATGAAAACGCCCCTGGGGCACAAACAAAGGAGAACTACCATGGCAGATCAGAAGACCTTCGAGCGCGTTTGCGACGTTATCCGCGAGACCGCCGGCCTTGACGATGTCGAGATGAAGCCCGAGTCCACGCTCGAGGAGATTGGCCTCGACAGCCTGGGTACCGTCGAGATCCTCGTTGCCGTTGAGGACGAGTTTGGCATTGAGCTCGATACCGAGGAGAACCCCAAGACGGTCGGCGAGTTCGTCGATACGGTCGAGGCGGCATTGGAGAAGTAGTGATGCTCAAGTCTCCTCTCTGCGATCTGCTCGGCATCGAAAAGCCCGTGTTCCAGGGCGGTATGGCCTGGATTGCCGACGCCTCGTTGGCGTCCGCAGTGTCCGAGGCGGGCGGCTTGGGGATTATCGCGGCCATGAACGCCGACGCTAACTGGCTGCGCGACCAGATTCACGAGCTGCGCGCCAGGACGGATAAGCCCTTTGGCGTAAACGTCATGCTCATGAGCCCGTTTGCCGACGAGGTCGCGCAGGTCGTGATTGACGAGCGGGTGCCTGTCGTCGTGACGGGTGCCGGCAATCCCACCAAGTACATGAAGGCGTGGAACGAGGCGGGCATCAAGGTCATCCCGGTCGTTGCCTCGGTGGCGCTGGCGCGCCTCGTGGCGCGTCGTGGAGCCACGGCGGTTGTTGCCGAGGGCACCGAATCGGGCGGCCATATTGGCGAGACCTCGACGATGGCACTGGTGCCGCAGGTCGTCGATGCGGTCGACATTCCCGTCGTGGCTGCCGGCGGTATTGCCGACGGCCGCGGCGTGGCGGCTGCCTTTATGCTGGGCGCCGCCGGCGTGCAGGTGGGAACGCGCTTTCTGGTCGCAAACGAGTGCACCGTATCCGAACAGTACAAAGAGCTGGTGCTCAAGGCAGGCGACACGTCGACGCGTGCGACCGGTCGCTCGACGGGACATCCGGTTCGCGCCCTCAAGAGCCCCTTCACCAACGCGTATGCCAAGAACGAGGCGGCTGGCGCAAGCCCCGAGGAGCTCGGGGCCATGGGCACGGGCGCGCTTCGCAAGGCCGCCAAGGACGGCAATTACGAAGAGGGCTCGTATTTGTGCGGACAGATTGCCGGCATGGTCAACGAGCGCCAAAGCGCGCGCGAAATCGTCGACGATCTGGTCGATGGCGCCGAGCGCGTCCTGAAGGGTGCGTCCGCATGGGTAGCGTAGCGTTTCTGTTTGCCGGCCAGGGTGCCCAACACCCCGCGATGGGCGTCGACCTGATCGAGGCGTCGCCGGCGGCCGCCGAGGTGTTCGCGATTGCCGACGAGGTTCGTCCGGGCACCAGCGAGCAGTGCCGGAGTGCCTCCAAGGAGGAGCTGTCACAGACCGAGAACACGCAGCCCTGTGTGTTCGTTCACGATCTGGCAGCGGCTGCCGCCCTGCGTGAGCGCGGCGTGGTACCTGCCGCCTGTGCGGGATTCTCGCTGGGCGAGGTCGCTGCACTCACCTTTGCGGGGGCATTCGACACGCGAGCGGGTTTTGAGCTCGTGTGTGAGCGCGCGGCATTAATGGCCACGGCGGCCGAGCGTCACCCCGGCGGCATGCGAGCCGTCATCAAGCTCGATGCGGCGCAGGTCGAGGGCCTGGCTGAGCAGGCCGACGAGGACTGCTGGCCGGTCAACTACAACAGCCCCCAGCAGACGGTTGTGGCCGGAGCGCCCGATGCGTTGCAGACCCTCGACGTCCTGGTAAAAGAGGCTGGCGGTCGCGCCATGAAGGTCGCGGTGTCGGGTGCATTCCATAGCCCCTATATGGCCGAGGCGACCTGTGGCCTTGCTGCATATATCGAGGCCGGTCACGCGCCGTCCCCGCTGCTGATTCCTGTTATGGCAAATATGACGGCGGCGCCCTATCCGGCCGACCCACAGGCGGCATCGGAGGTGCTGGCCAACCAGGTGAGCCATGCCGTGCGCTGGGTCGACACCCTGCATGCGCTGCAGGATCAGGGCATCGACACGTTTATTGAGGTCGGCCCCGGCAAAACGCTGTCTGGCCTGGTCAAGCGTACGCTGAGCGACGTTCGCGCGTATTCGTGCGAAACGGCCGAACAGGTCGCAGCTATTGCCGACGAGCTCGCATAGCCTACAGGGCTGTAACCCGAAAGGAATGACATGGGCAACTTGAACAACGGCGCGCTCGAGCGCAACGACTCACGTCGCGTGGCACTGGTCACGGGCGCCTCGCGCGGTATCGGTCGCGCTTGTGCCGTGGGCCTGGCGGAGGATGGCTACGATATCGCCGTCGTCTATGCCGGCAGCGTCGATGCGGCGCGCGAGACGTGCGAAGCCTGTGAGGCGGCTGGCGCCACGGCGCGTGCATATCAATGTGACGTGGCCGACCCCGATGCCGTCAACGCGTGCGTGGAGACGGTCCTGAGTGACTTCGGCTCAATCTGGGCGCTCGTCAACAATGCCGGCATCACGCGCGACGGCCTGCTCATGCGTATGGGCGACGATGCCTTCGACCGCGTGCTCGATGTCAATCTCAAGGGCACGTTCAACACGACGCGTGCGCTCACCAAGACCTTTATGCGCCAGCGCGGCGGTTGCGTCGTCAACATGAGCTCGGTCGTGGGCCTAATGGGTAATGCCGGGCAAGCCAACTACGCTGCCTCCAAGGCGGGCGTGATAGGGCTTACCAAGGCGGTGGCGCGCGAGCTTGCGCCCCGTGGCGTACGAGTGAACGCGGTCGCCCCCGGGTTTGTCGAGACGGATATGACGGCAAAGCTCTCGGAGAAGGTGCGTGCGGCAACCGAGGAGCAGATTCCCCTTAAGCGCATGGCGCGCCCCGAGGAAGTAGCCGGTGTGGTGCGCTTTTTGGCGAGTGATGCGGCTGCCTACATTACGGGTGAGGTCGTGCGCGTCGACGGCGGAATGGCGATGTAGAAACCAGGGCCGAAGAACGGCTTGAATGAGGAGACCATGATGGAACAGAGAGTTGCAATCACCGGCATCGGTGCTGTATCGCCGCTCGGCAACACGGCGCTTGCCACCTGGGCGGCCATGTGCGCCGGCACGTGCGGCATCGGCCCGATCACGCACTTCGATACGGATGCGTTTGCCGTCAAGGTGGCGGCCGAGGTCAAGGGCTTTGACGGCAACGACTACTTTGGCAAGCACGATGCCAAGCACCTGGACCCCTGCGTTCAGTTTGCACTGGCGGCGTCGGACGAGGCCATGCACGATGCGGGCTTTGATGTCGAAGGCGCCATCGATCGCGAGCGTCTGGGCGTTTACGTGGGCTCGGGCGTGGGCGGCATGCAGACGCTCGTCGACAACGTCCACACGATCGCCGATCGTGGGCCCCGCCGCGCATCGCCATACATGATTGCGATGATGATCCCCAATATGGCTTCGGGCAATATCGCGATCCGCCACAAGGCAAAGGGACCGACCCTGCCCGTGGTGACCGCGTGCGCGACCTCGGCCCATGCGGTGGGCGAGGCGTTTCGCGCCATCAAACACGGCTATGCCGATGCGATTCTCGCCGGCGGTACCGAGGCCGCAATCATCCCCGATGCCGTTGCGGGCTTTACGTCCTGCCGTGCACTCACCACTAATCCTGACCCGTCGACGGCATGCCGTCCGTTCGATGCAGACCGCGACGGCTTTGTGATGGGCGAGGGCGCCTGCGTGCTCGTGCTCGAGGGTATGGAGCACGCACAGGCCCGCGGTGCGCACATTTACGCCGAGGTCGTGGGCTACGGCAACACCGATGATGCTTATCACATCACGAGTCCCGATCCCGAGGCTGCCGGCATTGCCCGTGCGATATCGCTGGCGGTGGCCGAGGGCGACGTCAAGCCTTCCGAGGGCCTCTACATCAATGCTCACGGCACCTCGACCAAGCTCAACGATTCGTCCGAGACGGCGGGCATTAAGCGTGCGCTCGGCGAGGACGCGGCACGCGCCGCGCACGTCTCATCGACCAAGTCGATGACCGGCCACATGATCGGTGCCACGGGTGCCATCGAGGTCATGGCCTGTGCCATGGCACTCGAGCAGGGCGTGGTGCCCCCGACCATTAACTACCACACGCCCGATCCCGCCTGCGATCTTGATTACACGCCCAATCGAGCGGTTCGCGCCGACCTCACCTGGGCGCTTTCGACCAATCTGGGCTTTGGCGGCCACAACGCCGCCATCGCGCTGCGTAGATATACGAGGAGCTAGAGCATGGATTCCAAAAGACTTGCCGAGATAGCCGATGTTATGGAAGACCGCGGCCTCACGCGCGTACGCGTTGAGGAGCCCGATGGCACCGCGGTCGAACTCGAGCGCGCGAGTGCGGCGCAGCCGGTTGCCGTGCCCATGCCTATGCCGAGTGCCATGGCCGCTCCAGTTGCAGCTCCCACAGTCGCGCCTGTCGCACCGGAACCCGCCGCACAGACACCTGCCGCCGCGCCGGAGCTCAGGGGCACCGAGGTGACCGCTCCCATGGTCGGCGTTTTCTATGCTGCCCCGGCGCCGGGCGACGAGCCGTTTGTGCACGTGGGCTCCAAGGTCAAGGCCGGCGAGACCCTCTGCATCATCGAGGCCATGAAGGTTCTCAACGAGGTGACGGCCGAGGCAGACGGCGAGGTGCTCGAGATCTGCGTGGCCGACGGCGACCTCGTTGAGTTTGGCAGCTGCCTCATGAGGATCGGATAGGTGATATCCATGAACAAAGAAGAGCTCAAGAAGCTGTTGCCGCATCGCGAGCCGATGCTTTTGCTCGACGAAGCCGAGCTGGTGGGCGACGAGGCCCACGGCAAGATCACGATTACGGGCGACGAGTACTTTTTGCAGGGACATTTTCCGGGAAACCCGGTCGTCCCCGGCGTGATTCAGTGCGAGATGCTCGCCCAGAACTGCTGCGTGCTGCTGATGGGCGATGAGGAGGCGCGCGGCGCGACGCCGTTCTACACGAGTCTGGACAAGGTGCGCTTTAAGCGTCCGGTGCGCCCGGGCGACACGGTGGATCTGGTGTGCTCCATCACGCGTGCGCGCGGGCCGTTCCGCTTTGCGACGGGCACCGCGAGCGTCAACGGTGAGGTTTGCTGCCGCGCCGATATGTCTTTTGCACTCATGCACGAAAGTTAAGGAAGGCTTCATGTTCGACAAAGTGCTCGTCGCCAACCGCGGCGAAGTCGCGGTCCGTGTTATCCGCGCGTGCCGCGATATGGGCATCAAGACCGTCGCCGTTTATTCCACGGCCGATGCGGACGCGCTGCATGTGCAGCTTGCCGACGAGGCGTATTGCATCGGCGGCCCGCGTCTTGCCGAGAGCTACCTCAACGACGATGCCGTGCTCACCTGTGCCGTAAAGTCGGGGGCTAAGGCAATTCATCCCGGCTATGGCTTCTTTTCCGAGAAGGCGAGCTTCGTGCGCGACTGCGACAAGTTCGGCCTGGCGTTTGTCGGTCCCTCGGCCGAGGTCATCGACAGCATGGGTGACAAGGACGCTGCACGCCGAACGGCTGCCGCGGCGGGCGTGCCCATCGTGCCGGGCTGCGATTTGCTCAAAAGCCCCGAGGAGGCGACGGCCGAGGCCGAGCGCATTGGCTGTCCCGTGCTTATTAAGGCGCGTGCAGGCGGTGGCGGTCGCGGCATTCGCAAGGTCGAACGCGTGGAAGATGCGGCAAAGGCGTTCATCGAGGCGCGTGCCGAGGGCGAGGCCGTTTTTGGCGACGGCGAGTGCTACATGGAGAAGTTCGTCGCGCCGGCGCACCATGTCGAGGTGCAGATTATGGCCGATAAGCAGGGCCATGTGTTTTCGCTCGGCGAACGCGAGTGCTCGGTGCAGCGCCGCAACCAAAAACTGATCGAGGAGAGCCCCGCGCCGTGCCTCGACGGACGCGACGATATTCGCGCGCGCATGCACAAGGCCGCGCGCGACCTGGCTCGTGCCGTCGGCTACGAAGGAGCCGGTACCATCGAGTTCCTGTATTCGGACGACGGCAATTTCTACTTTATGGAAATGAACACGCGCTTGCAGGTTGAGCATCCGGTTACGGAGTTTGTGACCGATACCGACTTGGTCAAGTGGCAGCTGCGCGTGGCAGCCGGCCAGCCTCTGCCCTTTGAGCAGGAGGACATGCCGGTCCGCAACCACGCCATGGAGTGCCGCATCAATGCCGAAACGCCGGACTTTCTGCCGTCGTGCGGAACGGTCACCGCGTTACGTGTGCCGGGTGGCCCGCGCGTGCGCTGGGATTCCGCCATGTTTACCGGTGCGAACGTTCCGCCGTACTACGACTCCATGCTCGGCAAGCTCATTGTGTGTGCGCCCACGCGTGACGGCGCCATTCGCAAGATGCGCTCGGCCTTGGGCGAGCTCGTGATTGAGGGCGTGAGCGAGAACAGCGAGCTTCAGCTCGACGTGCTGGCAAACGACGAGTTCTTGTCGGGCATGTATTACACCGATCTGATGGGGCATCTCTATGCTGATGAATAGAAAAGCGAAGACGGTCAACGTCCTCGAGGGGCCGATGACCGAGTCGTGCGCCGAGTTTCCCGCGCGCCACGTGTTTATCAAATGCCCGGAGTGCCGCCGTGTGATTGACGAGGCACGTCTGCACGACAACCTCGAGGTCTGCCCTCGTTGCGGCAAACACTTTCGCGTGAGCGGTCGCGCGCGCATGCGCATGACGGTCGACGCGGGCGCCTTTGAGGAGTGGGATGCCAGTTTGGCGTCGGAGGACTTTCTCTCGTTTCCCGGCTATGCCGACAAACTCAAGAGCGCGGGCGAGCGTTCGGGCGAACGCGATGCCGTTGTGTGCGGCAGGGGCAAAATCTGCGGATGCGATACGGCGCTCTTCTTTATGGACGCCAACTTTATGATGGGCTCGATGGGCTCCGTGGTGGGTGAGAAGATCTGTCGCACATTTGAGCGCGCGACCGAGCTGGGATTGCCAGTTGTCGGCTTTACCGTTTCGGGCGGTGCGCGCATGCAAGAGGGCGTGACATCGCTTATGCAGATGGCCAAGATTTCTGCGGCGGTTAGGCGCCACAGCGAGGCGGGCGGCCTGTATATCACGGTGCTCACCGACCCCACGACCGGAGGCGTAACCGCGAGCTTTGCCATGGAAGGCGACATTATCCTGGCCGAGCCCGATGCCCTGACGGCATTTGCCGGCCCGCGCGTGATCGAGCAGAACATGCACAAGCGCCTGCCCAAGGGATTCCAGCGCTCCGAGTTTTTGCTGGAGCACGGCTTTTGCGATGCCGTTGTTCCGCGTGGCGAGATTGCGCTCACGGTAGGCGAGCTGCTGGCGCTGCACGAAGGGCACGCGCCCGGCCTGGGGGCACCGCATGAGATCGTGCATACGGGTCGTCGCGGCAAAAAGCTGGGATACTTGTTCAAGCGCACGGCCGCGCCAAAAACCGCGCTCGAGATTGTCAAGCAGGCCCGCTCGGCAGATCGCGCCACGGCGGGTGAGATGATCTCGCTGGGCCTGGATGGATTTGTAGAGCTGCACGGCGACCGTTACTTTGGCGACGACGCCGCTGTGGTGGCTGGCATTGGCTGGAAAGACGGACGCCCCGTAACGGTCATCGCCATAGAGCGCGGCACCACGACCAAAGAGCGTATGCGCCGCAACTTTGGTATGGCGCATCCCGAGGGCTACCGTAAGGCGCGTCGTCTGATGCGCCAGGCCGAAAAGTTTGGTCGACCGGTTCTATGCCTGGTCGATACTTCGGGCGCGTTTTGCGGCATCGGTGCCGAGGAACGCGGCCAAGGCGAGGCGATTGCCCAGAATCTCATGGAGATGAGCGGCCTTAAGACGCCGATTGTCTCGGTGGTGACAGGCGAGGGCGGCTCTGGTGGCGCGCTGGCGCTGTCCGTGGCCGACCGCATCCTGATGCTGTCGAGCTCAGCCTATTCGGTCGTGAGCCCCGAGGCCTGTGCGTCGATCCTGTGGAAGGATACCGAGCGCGCGAATGAGGCCGCCGAGGCGCTTAAGCTCACGGCCCCCGATTTGTTGGCGCTCGGTATCATCGACGGCATTGTCGACGATAGGGGCCTGTCGCATGGGGAGATCGCCGGTGCCGTCATGTCCTCGGCATTTGATGCCTTCGATACGCTTGGGCAGCTCGACGACGCGACCCTCACAAACCTCCGCTACGAAAAGTACCGCGCAATCGGTCAGTACCGCACGATGTGACAAAGGGACAGCCCGTATATCACATTGGGAAAGGCGTTCCATGTCACAAGTTTCTAACACCTCGTTTACAACGACGGTTTCATCAAACGCCATGGCCGTGGTGGACTATCTGTCCAAAAGCATGATGTCGGCGCTGCCGTTTATTGTCTGCGCGGCATTGTTCCGCACCGTCGCCGTCATTATGGGCGAAGGCATGCTGGGCCTGTGGTCTGCCGATTCCGAAATCTATCGCCTGTTCTACAGTTGGCTCTACAACGCCGGCTACTACTTTTTGCCCATTTATCTTGGTTGGGCGGCCGCCCGCCAGCTCGGTTGCTCGGAGCAGCTGGGCATGATGTTGGGCGGCGTATTGATTGCACCCGATCTGCTTAAGCTCGTCGATGCCGCATCGACGACGGGGGCAGCGATGACTTCCGTGTATGGTCTGCTTCCCGCGCCGGTCAACGATTACACGACGACTGTTATTCCGGTTCTCATCTCGGTGCCCGTGCTATGGCGAGTGGAGTGTTTCTTTCGGCGTGTTATCCCTAAGGCCGTGGCGTTTTCGTTCGTTCCGTTTGCAACCATGCTCGTCATGGTTCCGGTTTCGCTGTGCATTACGGCGCCGGCGGGCAGCTATCTGGGCATGCTGTTGGGGCAGCTTATGTTTATGCTTGGCAATTCCGGTGGCATCGTGTCGCTGCTCACGCTCATGGGGCTTGCCGCAGGCTGGGAGTTTCTTAAGATCGCGGGCGTCAGCAACGTTGTCCTATCGCTCGCCTATGCGCAGTTTATGAGTGTGGGAACGGACTCGTGCATCCTGATCGCCGCGACGATGGCAACGTTCGCCGTTTGGGGCATGCCCTTTGGCGCGTCGCTCCGCGTTGTGGATAAGGACGAGAAGGCGCTCATGCTGGGCTATTCGATCTCGGGCGTGCTTGGCGGCGTAAGCGAGCCGGCGCTGTACGGTTGCGGCTTTAAATATGGCAGGTGCCTGACGTGCATGGCCATTGGCGGTGCCGTCGGAGGCCTTGTTGCGGCTATGGGCCACGTTACGGCCTATACCATCGGCATGACGAATGTCCTCATGGTCATTGGCTTTGCCACGGGTGGCATCTCGAACCTGCTGTGGTGCTGCGCTGCCGGCGGTGTGGCATTTGCGGTGTCTGCGGCGCTGAGCTACTGCTTTGGCGTGGTGCCAGCGAAGGGGCAGGCGGCAGAAGACGAAGTCGATTCGCCCGAAACAGTTGCGAGCGCTGCTGAAGTAAGCGCATAAACCTGTGCGACAAAGGGACGTCCATCATGTCACATTCCAAGGCCGTGGCCCGTGTGGGTTGCGGCCTTTTTGTATCTGGGGAACAAAGTGGCTACACTACAATCCGTTTGAGCAATAGATATATATAGGTAGTACCGTGGGGACTGATGAGGATGGTCGAGTGGATTATTAAGCGAGCGCAGGGCAACCGTGCGCGCGTGGGAACGTTGACGGGTGTGGTGTGTATTCTCGCCAATGTGGCACTATGCGCTGCGAAGGGCGCAATTGGTGTGGTTTCGGGATCGGTTTCGATCGTGGCGGATGCCATGAACAACCTGTCCGATGCCAGCTCGAATATCGTGAGCGTGCTGGGCTTTAAGCTAGCGAGCAAGCCGGCCGACCCCGAGCATCCTTACGGACATGGCCGCTACGAGTATCTCTCGGGTCTGGTCGTGGCGGCACTCGTGCTGTTGATTGGCATTGAGCTGGTGAAGTCCTCGTTTGAGCGCGTCATCCACCCCGAACCTGTCGAGTTCTCGCTTGCCCTGGTGGCGGTTCTAGTGCTTTCGATGGTCGTAAAGCTCTGGATGGCGGCTCTCAACCAAAAGCTCGGCGATCGCATTGAGTCCGAGACGCTGCATGCGACCGCGCAAGATTCTAAGAACGATGTTCTTGCCACAGGCGCCGTGTTAGCGTGCGCAATTGTTTCGCAGGTGACGCACATCAATCTTGACGCATGGGTCGGCCTTGCCGTTGGCGCCTATATTGGCAGGAGCGGCTTTGAACTTATTCAAGATACGGTGAGCCCGCTTTTGGGTCAGGCACCCGATCCTAAGCTGGTCAAACACATTCGAGACAAGATCATGAGCTACCCCGGCGTTTTGGGTGTTCACGATTTGATGGTTCACGACTACGGCCCGGGCAGAAAGTTCGCAAGTGCCCACGCCGAGATGGCAGCCGAGGCCAGCCCGCTGGAAAGTCACGACACGCTCGACAACATTGAACAGGCATTTAGGAACGAAGACGGCATGATTGTCACGCTCCATTACGACCCCATCGTGACCGACGATCCCAAGGTGGCGAGCATGCGCTTGCGCATTCACGCCATGGCCCAACAGATCGATAGCCGCCTCTCGATTCATGACCTACGCTGTGTGCCGGGTCCTACGCACACCAACGTGATCTTTGACTGCGTGCGTCCCTCGGATCTGCAGATGAGTGCCGAAGACTTAAAGCACGCGCTGGCACAACGGGTCGAATCTGAATATCCCAAGTCGGTCGCCAAGATTACGATCGACGAAGACTACGTAGGGCATACCCACGAGTAGGGCTGTGCCGGCAAGGTAACTGAAGCAGAAGGGGAGAGCATGAAGCGTCTATATCTACTCCGCCACGGTCAGACGGAGTTCAACGTCAAAAAGCTGGTTCAGGGCCGCTGTAATTCACCGTTGACCGACCTGGGCCGCAAACAAGCGGGAATGGCAGCCGCATGGCTCAAGGGCCACGGCGTCGTCCCCGATAAAGTGGTCTCTTCGCCCTTAGGCCGAGCCATGGACACGGCAAGTCTCGTCGCATGCGAGCTCCTCGGCTCGGACGCAGCAGTCGAGCCCTGCGAAGGCATCATCGAGCGCAGCTACGGCTCCTTCGAAGAGGGCCCCCACGACGCCCTTCCCACCGACGTCTGGGATCCGGGCGAGGATTTGGTCCCCTTTGGAGGAGAAGGAAGCCGCGCGCTGCAAGAGCGCATGGTAGACACTCTCACCAATATCATGGGCGCCGATGGTATCGAAACCCTTCTAGCAGTAAGCCACGGCAGTGCCAGCCGCCAATTCATCAAGGCTGCAGCCCCAGAGGGCTTCGAGCTCCCAACAAAACTCCCCAACTGCGCCATTATAATTTTTGATTTCGAAGAGGAAAAGTCGGGAGAAGAAGGCGACGCGCCCCAATCCAAGTTCATCTTGCAGCAAATCATCGATCCTCAACAAAGTAATTAGCTGAGCGAGCAGAGTTAAGCAGACATCAACGTGTCGTCTCCCGAGCACGGCGGAGGGCCGGAGAAATATATTAAGGTCATCGCGAGTTCCGCACGCAAAGGAGAGCACTTAATGTGCTCTCCGTCTTGCGCAGGACTGTAGAGCAGGGACCTTAATATATTTCTCCGGCCCTCCGCCGTGCCCAGGAGCCGTCCACGCACTTTACCTGCGTAAACAATGTGAGTGAAATATGAATCTCGATGGATACGCCCGCAGCCGTGTATACTAAACAGCTGTGTGTAACCAGGGGAGTATTCTGGCTGGACAAAATGCCTGCTTAATAGGGTTGTCAGGTAGTTCAGGCGAAATACAAGGCTGGGGAGCACGTCGTGTAAGTAGTGGTCCTCTAGGGGCGTACGCTCGGTGGTGTACGCATTGTCCCAAGACCACGCGAGAGTTGGGATCATATCTTGATCAGCATGATTCTCGGCCGCAAGATTGGCATGACCCAGGTTTGGGACGAGAACGATAACGTCGTTCCCGTCACGGTCATCCAGGCTGGCCCCTGCGCTGTCTCGCAGGTTAAAACTCAGGCAACCGACGGCTATGACGCCGTCCAGATCGGTTTCGGCGACATCAAGGCCAAGAACGTGAACAAGCCCATGGCTGGTCACTTCGCCAAGGCTGGCGTCGAGCCTGTCCGTTTCCTTCGTGAGGTCCGCGTCGAGAACGGCGAGGAGCACAAGGTCGGCGAGGTCGTCACCGTCGCTGATTTCGCTGATGTCGAGAAGGTCGACGTCATCGGTACCTCCAAGGGTAAGGGCTTCCAGGGTCGCATCAAGCGCTGGGGTCAGCGCCGCGGTCCTATGACGCATGGTTCTCACTTCCAGCGTCACCCCGGTTCTATCGGTCAGTGCGCCTATCCTGCGCGCGTCCTCAAGGGCGTCAAGATGGCCGGTCACATGGGTAACGAGCGCGTTACCGTCAAGAACCTTTCCGTTGTCCGCATCGATGCCGAGCAGAACCTCATCTTGGTCAAGGGCGCTGTCCCGGGTGCCAAGAATGGTCTCGTCGCCATCCGTATGGCCTAAGGGCCCAGCCCATTTAGCCCAGCGTCATACCAAGGAGAACACTTAAATGGCAAAGTTTGAAGTAAAGAACAGCGAGGGCAAGAAGGTCGCCGAGGCCGAGCTCGCCGCTGAGGTGTACGGCATCGAGCCGAACATCCACGTTATGCACCACATCGTCAAGTGCCAGATGGCCTCTTGGCGTCAGGGCACCCAGTCTGCTAAGGGTCGCTCTGAGGTTTCCGGTGGCGGCAAGAAGCCTTGGCGTCAGAAGGGCACTGGCCGTGCCCGCCAGGGTTCCATCCGTGCTGCCCAGTGGCGTCACGGTGGCGTTGTCTTCGCCCCCAAGCCCCGTTCTTACGCTAAGCGTATGAACAACAAGGAGGTCAAGCTGGCTATGCGCTCCGCGCTGTCCGCCAAGCTGGCCGATGGCGAGCTCGTGCTCGTCGACGACTACGGCTTCGAGAAGCCTTCCACCAAGGCTGCCGTCGCCATGCTCAAGGCTCTCGGCCTTGAGGGCAAGCGTCTGACCATCATCGTTCGCGATGAGGACGTCAACGCCTACCTGTCGTTCCGCAACATTCCCAAGACGTTCATCATCACTGCCGACGAGGCCAACACCTACGATCTCGTCAACAACAACGCCGTGCTGATGCCCGCCGACATCGCCGCTCACTTCGGGGAGGTGCTTGCATAAATGACCGCCCACGAGATCATCATCCGTCCGATCGTGTCCGAGCGTTCCTTCTCCGGCATGGAGCTGAACAAGTACACGTTCGAGGTCGCCAAGGATGCTAACAAGTATCAGATCAAGGACGCTGTCGAGGAGATCTTCGGCGTCAAGGTCGTTCGCGTGAACACCCTGACGGTCAAGCCCAAGTCCAAGCGCGTGCGCTATGTCGCCGGCAAGACCCGTTCTTGGAAGAAGGCCATCGTCACGCTGGCCGAGGGCGACACCATCGAGGTCTTTGGCAACCAGGCCTAAGACTCGCTGCTGTTGAGTGAGCTCATGCCTCCCAAATAGGGGAGGCGAGGGCTCAAGGTTTTGGGCGTATAAAATGGACACGCCCGGAACCGTGTATACGTCCGGTGTCATCGCACCCGAGGCAGAACCTCGAATCCCTGTCTGCGATGGCTAACGGATTCCTATTGAAAGGGATTGTAATGGCTGTAAAGCACCTTAAGCCGACCTCCGCTGGTAGGCGTTGGCAGACGATCTCCGACTTCTCCGAGATCACCTGCACCAAGCCCGAGAAGTCTCTTCTCGAGCCCCTGCCCAAGAAGGCCGGTCGTAACAACAACGGCCGCATCACCACCCGCCACCAGGGCGGCGGCGTGAAGCGTCGTTACCGCGTGATCGACTTCAAGCGCAACAAGGACGGCGTGCCCGCCAAGGTTGCCACGATCGAGTACGATCCGAACCGTTCCGCTCGCATCGCTCTGCTGCACTACGCTGACGGTGAGAAGCGCTACATCCTGGCCCCCAAGGGCCTCGAGGTCGGTCAGACCATCATGTCCGGTTCTGACGCCGACATCAAGCCGGGCAACGCTCTGCCCCTCGCCGATATCCCCGTCGGTACGCTCATCCACGCCGTCGAGTTCCAGCCGGGCAAGGGCGCTGCTATCGCCCGTTCCGCCGGTAACTCCTGCCAGCTGATGGGTAAGGAGGGCAAGTACGCTATCGTCCGTATGCCTTCCTCCGAGATGCGCCGCATCCTCGTTACCTGCCGCGCCACCGTCGGTGAGGTCGGCAACGCCGATCACGCCAACATCGTCATCGGCAAGGCCGGCCGTAAGCGTCACATGAACGTGCGCCCGACCGTCCGCGGTACCGTCATGAACCCTGTCGACCACCCGCACGGCGGTGGCGAGGGCAAGAACCACACCTCTGGTCGTCCCTCTGTTACCCCCTGGGGTAAGCCGACGAAGGGCCTTCGTACGCGCAAGAAGAAGAAGGTCTCGAACCAGCACATCATTCGTCGCCGTAAGAAGTAATTTCGGATACCGAGTTTTAGGAGAAAGCACTTATGAGCAGAAGTCTCAAAAAGGGCCCGTTCGTGGAGACTCGCCTTCTCTCGCGTATCACCGCGATGAACGAGGCTGGCAAGAAGGACGTCGTGAAGACCTGGTCCCGCGCGTCCACCATCTTCCCCGAGATGGTTGGTCACACCATCGCCGTCCACGACGGCCGCAAGCATGTGCCCGTGTATGTTACCGAGTCCATGGTTGGTCACAAGCTCGGCGAGTTCGCGCCGACTCGTACGTTCCGTGGCCACAAGGCCAAATAGGGGGTTAACCGTAAATGGCAACTAAGTCTATTGAAACTGAGGCCACCGAGGTTCGCGCCGTCGCTAAGTACGTGCGTGTTTCCCCCAGCAAGGCCCGCCTGGTGGTCGATCTGATCCGCCGCAAGCCTGTCGCTCAGGCCTTCGACATCCTCCACTTCTGCGACCGCGCCGTCGCCGTGGATGTCGAGAAGGTTCTCCGTTCCGCCGTTGCGAACGCCGAGAACAACAACGGTCTGCGTGCCGACAACCTGGTTGTCGCCGCTGCCTATGTTGACGAGGGTCCGACGCTTAAGCGCATCCGTCCCCGCGCCAAGGGTTCCGCTTCTCGCATTCTGAAGCGTACTTCCCACATCACCGTCGTCGTTGCTCCTCGAAAGGAGGCGTAAAGCTGTATGGGTCAGAAAGTCTACCCCACCGGCTTCCGTCTTGGCATCACCGAGAACTGGCGCTCCCGCTGGTTCGCAGAGAAGGATTACGCTAAGACCCTCGGTAACGATCTCGAGATCCGCAAGTACCTCGAGAAGCGTCTTTCCCGCGCAGCTGTCTCCCGCGTCGAGATCGAGCGCGCTGGCGACAAGGTGAAGGTCATCATCCTCACCGCTCGCCCCGGCGTTGTCATCGGTAAGAAGGGTGCCGAGATCGATACCCTCCGCACCGAGCTCGAGAAGGTCGCTGGCGTTTCCAAGGGCCAGCTCTCCGTCGACGTTGTCGAGATCAAGCGCCCCGAGCTCGACGCCAACCTCGTTGCTCAGTCCATCGCTGAGCAGCTCGAGGGCCGCGTTGCCTTCCGTCGCGCTATGCGCAAGGCTGTCCAGTCCGCGCGCAAGGCCGGCGCTAAGGGCATTCGTATCCAGTGCTCCGGTCGTCTCGGCGGTGCCGAGATGGGCCGTCGTGAGTGGTACCGTGAGGGTCGCGTGCCTCTGCACACCCTCCGTGCCAAGATCGACTACGGCACGGCTGTCGCCAGCACCACCATGGGCGCTTGCGGCGTGAAGGTCTGGATCTACCTGGGCGAGAAGCTCCCGGGCCAGCCTGTTCCCAACCCTGCACTCGAGGGCTCTTCCCGTCCTCGTCGTCGTAACTCCGAGAGGAGGGGTCAGTAGTGCTTGCCCCTAAGCGTATTCTTCACCGCAAGGTGCAGCGTGGCTCCATGAAGGGCCAGGCCAAGGGTAATACCGAGCTGCATTTCGGCGAGTTTGGTATCCAGGCTCTCGAGGCCCATTGGATCACCAACCGTCAGATCGAGGCCGCTCGTATTGCCATGACCCGCTACATGAAGCGTGGCGGTCGTGTCTACATCACGATCTTCCCCGATAAGCCCATCACCAAGAAGCCTGCCGAGACTCGCATGGGTTCTGGTAAGGGTAACCCCGAGGAGTGGGTGGCCGTCGTCAAGCCCGGCCGCATCATGTTCGAGGTCAAGGGTGTTCCCGAGGAGGTCGCTCGCGAGGCTCTGCGTCTTGCTCAGCACAAGCTCCCCATCAAGACCAAGATTGTGGTTGCCAAGAACGCTGAGCAGCGCATCGAGAAGGAAATGGCTGAGGAGGCCGCTCTCGAGGCCAAGTGGGCTGCTGAGGACGCCGCCGCCGCCAAGGAGGAGAACTAATGAAGCCCGCAGAGATTCGTGAGCTCTCGGACGCTCAGCTCGTTGAGAAGCTGAAGGAAATGCGCGCCGAGCTCTTTAACCTTCGTTTCCAGATGGCCACCAGCCAGCTGGACAACACCGCTCGCGTCAACACCGTGAAGAAGGACATCGCTCGCGTCCTCACGGAGCAGCGCGCCCGCGAGATCGCAGCGGAGAAGTCCGCTGTCGCCGAGTAGGACCTAAGGAGAGAACATGACTGATTCGCGTAACTCGCGTAAGGTCCGTACGGGTGTCGTTACCTCCGTCTCCGGTGCCAAGACCATTGTTGTCACCGTTACCGAGCGCAAGCGTCACCCCAAGTACGGCAAGATGATGACCAGCTCCAAGAAGCTGCATGCTCACGACGAGGAGTGCACGGCTGGCGTGGGCGACACCGTCCGCGTTATGGAGACCCGTCCTATGTCCAAGATGAAGCGCTGGCGCCTCATCGAGGTCGTCGAGCGCGCTAAATAAGCAGTCGCTCTTACGACTTGTACGTTTCCGAAGATGTGCGTATGCCTGGCTTGCATACCACGGGCCGCGTAAAGGCTGCGCACCTCTCTTCGGTTCTTAGTTCGGAGGAACATCTACCATGATTCAGATGCAAACCATGCTGAACGTCGCCGACAACTCCGGCGCTCGCAAGATTCGCTGCATCAAGGTGCTTGGCGGTTCCAAGCGTCGTTATGCAGGCATCGGCGATATGTTCATCGGTGCTGTCCAGGAGGCTACCCCTGGCGCTAACGTCAAGAAGAAGGACGTTGTCCGTTGCGTCGTCGTTCGCACCGTTAAGGAGATCCGCCGCAAGGATGGCTCCTACATTCGCTTTGACGAGAACGCTTGCGTTGTCGTCAACAACGATGGTTCGCCTGTCGGCACCCGTATCTTCGGGCCCGTCGCTCGCGAGCTTCGTGACAAGAAGTACATGAAGATCGTCTCGCTCGCTCCCGAGACCCTGTAGTTAGGGGAGATATATGTATATCAAGAAGGGCGATAAGGTCCAGGTTCTTTCCGGTAAGGATCGCGGCAAGCAGGGCGTTATCCTGCGTGCTCTCCCCGCCGAGAACAAGGTCGTTGTCGAGGGCGTTTCGGTCGTCAAGAAGGCCGTCAAGCCCAACGCTGCCAACCAGCAGGGCGGCATCGTTTCGCAGGAGGCTCCTATCGACGCCTCCAACGTCAATCTCGTTTGCCCCGAGTGCGGTAAGGTTACCCGCGTCGGTCACGAGAAGGACGGCAAGAACAAGCTGCGCGTCTGCAAGAAGTGCGGCCACAAGTTCTAAGCTGCCCGCAACACCTAAGTTGCTAGCAAAGGCCCGGATGCCACGGCACCCGGGCCTTTTTCTATCCCTACTCATTGGGTAATCATTGGGGACAGTCTTAAATGAGCGGCCGTTGTTTGGTGGTCATTTGGGACAGACTTAAATGAGTGGACATACTCATTGGGGACAGATTTAAATGAGTGCCGTTGAAATGCCGGCATCAAATGACTAGTCGTTAGGAACGTTCTTAATCGGCTAGTTGATGGGGGCGGTCTTGCCATGAAAGCGTCATATGGGGAACGTCCGCATGTGCCGGCGACTGGGGACGTTCCCCATGTGCCGGCAGTTTAGGACGATCCTTTGATGTCTGATGCCCCCAGAGGGGTGGAGTATCACTGCTTACTCTGTCTTTTAGGGCTCTGGTGTTCCGCCCCTTTATGTTTCACAAGGATCGTCGCATGCGCTTTTACGCGCATAGCCTTGCGCGATAATGCGTGTAACCGCGCAAACATATGCAAACTATGGCTAAATACTGACCGAAAAGCAAATAAACACGCAAATACGAGCAAATGCGCGCGCATTTGTGCGAATATAGGGCTGTTAGAAATGAAGGACTTCCGATGACTCAGGAGGCACATCATGGAAGATTCCAAACAGGCTCCGCTCGACGCCGAGGCAGCCGCTAAGGCGGCGTTTGCCTCGGTCCAGAATCAGCCGTTCCCCGACGACATTTTTACGGCTCCCGAGCTTCGCTGGGCCGTGATCGGGTGCGGTGTTATCGCCAACCAGATGGCCCAGTCTCTCGCCCTTGCCGGCCGCAAGCTCGCGGGCGTTGCCAACCGCACGCTGTCCAAGGCTCAGGCTTTTGCCGAGCAGTATGGCGTTGAGAAGGTCTATGACACGGTCGAGGACCTCTACGCCGATCCGGACATCGACGCCGTCTATATCACCACCCCGCATAACACGCATATCACCTACCTGCGAGCCGCTCTGGCAGCTGGCAAGCACGTGCTCTGCGAAAAGGCCATCACCCTCAATTCCGCCGAGCTCGACGAGGCCCGCGCCATCGCCGACGAGCATAACGTGGTCCTTATGGACGCCACCACGGTGCTTCACATGCCCTTGTATCAGGAGCTGCGTCGTCGCATGGATGCTGGCGAGTTCGGCCGCATGAATCTCGCTCAGCTCAACTTTGGCAGCTACAAGGAGTACGGCGATCTGACCAATCGCTTCTACAATCGCAACCTTGCCGGTGGTGCCATGCTCGATATTGGCGTGTATGCTCTGTCCGTCATGCGCCTCTTTATGGCAAGCCAGCCCGCTGAGGTTGTTTCGCTGGGCAACACCTGTGAGACCGGCGTTGACGTTGCGGGCGGCATCGTCTGCCGTAATGCCGAACAGCAGCTGGGCGTGGTGAGCCTCACGCTCCACTCCAAGCAGCCCAAGCGCTCGGTCATCAGCTTCGACAAGTGCTATATCGAGGTCAACGATTATCCGCGCGCCGATCACGCGACCATCGTGTGGACTGCGGACGGCCACTGCGAGGAGGTCCACGCCGGCACCGAGGCTTACGCTCTTTGCTATGAGATGGCCGATCTTGAGAAGGCCGTTGCCGGCGACGACTCCAAGCGCGAGCTGCTGGATTATGCTTCTGATGTTATGGGGCTTATGACCAAGCTTCGCGCCGACTGGGGAGTCGTGTACCCCGAGGAGGAGTAAGCGATGCTTGCGGAAGATAGGCTCAACGCGATCGTGTCTATGGTGCAGCAGGCTGGCTCGGTTACCGTACCGGAGCTTGCTGAGGCACTGGGTGTGACGGCGTCTACCATTCGGCGCGACCTACAGACGCTCGACCGCGCACACCGCATCTCCAAGGTCCACGGTGGAGCGACGAGTCTTGAGCGCGCGCACGTGACGCGTGACCTAACGCTCAATGAGCGCAGCGATCTCCACAACGACGACAAGGAGCGTATCTGCGCCCGTGCGGCGGCGCTGGTGGAGCCCGAGAGCTTTGTGTACATCGATTCGGGCTCTACGACGCTCAGGCTCATCGAGCATCTTCCGCGCCTTGAGGGTGTCACCTATGTGACCGACTCCGTGCTCCATGCTCAGCATCTCGCCCTTCGCGGTATGCGCACCGTGGTGCTGGGCGGCGAGCTCAAGCCCGAGACCGAGGCGCTCGTTGGCCCCGATGCCCTAGCAACCCTGGACCGCTACAACTTCAACTGCGGTTTTTGGGGTTCTAACGGCATTGCCGCCGAGCAGGGCTTCACGGCACCCGATATCGAGGAGGCGCAGGTCAAGCGCGTCTCTATGCGCCACACGGCCAAACGTTACGTAATCTCGGACGCCAGTAAATTTGGTATGGTGGCGCCCGTCAAGTTCGCGGACTTCCGCGACGCAACGATTGTTACCGCAGGCAAGGTGCCCGCCAAGTACCAGACGATGGACAACGTCATCACGGTCTAGCGATGGGGCAAGGCCAAGACCACCACAAAGGCGCCTGTCCCCATTGTGGTGGTTAGCAACGAAAACCGAGTAGTTTTCTCAACAGAAAAGCGGCAACGTCCATCCCGGGCGTTGCCGCTTTTGTTGTCTCCGGTTTGTCTAAGTCTGTAACAACCAGACCGTTAAAAGCAGGCTATATGTTACAGATTGAGATTGTTTGGGGCGACGTTGGTGGTTTGTCTAAATCTGTAACATCTGAGGTTGATTTTGCCGAGTTACTGTTACAGATTGAGATCTTAGGGGACCCGGAAGAGTCTACGAGGCAAAACCACCACAAAAGTGCCTGTCCCCATTGTGGTGGTTTTGACGTTTGCCCAGATAAAACCTGCCAAAATAAACCTGTCCCTTTTTGGCAGGTTCTAGGGCTCCCAGGGACAGGGGGCTTCGATGTGGATGTGCTCGCCGGTTACGGGATGCGTAAAGGACACGCTGTGGGCATGGAGCATAAGGCCGCAAGGACGCGGCGTGCCGTACAGGTCGTCGCCAACCAGGGGATGACGCTCGCTTGCCAGGTGCACGCGGATCTGGTGTTTGCGGCCGGTGAGCAGCTCGACATCGATATACGAACGCGTGGGCAGGCCTCGACGGCTCTTAAGGCGCTTGAGCACCTTCACGCGCGTCTGCGACGGCTTGCCGCTGGCGCCGACGCGCATCTTGCGGCTGTCGTGACGGTCGCGGGCGATGGGCTTGTCGATGAGCTTCTCGTTCCAGTCGATCTTGCCCTCGGCCAGCGCCAGATAGTGCTTTTCGAAGGCGTGGTCGATCACCATCTGGTCAAAGGCGGGCTGCGTCTGTTTGTCGAGCGAAAACAGCACCACGCCGGTGGTATTGCGGTCCAGGCGGTTGAGCGGCTGCATGTCAGTCGCGGCAAAGCCGTCGCCCATTGCCAGCAGCAGATCGCTGGCGTAGTCGGTAAGCGTGCGCTCGCCGGTGCCGTCGCCGTGGACGATCATGCCGGCGGGCTTGTCGATGGCCATGAGCCAGGCGTCGCAGTAGAGGACTTGAGGTTCTTCGTTCACGTGTAAGCCTTTCGGTTAGCTAATTCCCACAAACATGCAGCCCGAGGTGGCCCCGCGCAGGCGGGCGGCGGGCTTACGGCCGGCCTGCGCGGCCTCGATGGCGCGACGGACGCGTGCGACGGCGCGGCCCACCTCATCCGTCTCGAGCAGCGTGCCGTCAACCATAAGACGACGCACGCCGGCGTCGAGCAGCTGCGGTACCTGCGGCGTGAGGTCGATGGGATAGGCGTCGTAGAGGCGCGATCGGCCATGGATGTCGGTGCGGACGGGCATGACCTTTCCGTCGATATTCTTGAGCGAGAGCTTGCGGGCGCGCAGGCGGCAGTTGGCGCAATCGTGGATGCAGCCATTGGCCACCTGCAAGATGCAGTGCTCGCTTGTCATGACGCGCGGGCGGCCAAAGACGGTGATGCCCAGAGCCGCGGGCGCGGCGGCGCCGAGCGAGACAATCTCGTCGAGCGTGATCTCGGGCGAGAGCCAAAACGCACCGGCTCCGCGCTCGGCAAGCGCCTCCATGCAGGGCGTGTTGTGCACGGGCAGGCAGGAGCGGACCTCCGCCGTGGCGCCAACCTGGGCGGCCAGGGCAAGCTCGGAGATATTGCCGACGGCGACGGTGGCCCCGGCATTGATCCAGGGATCGACGCGCGCGTGATCGACGGCGCGGCAGACCTCGTCGAGTACGGGCACGATGCCCTGCTCAAGCGCATCGGCGGGGGAGAGCCCGGCAGCGTCGAGTGCGTCGGTGGTCATGTAGACGCGCGTGGCGCCCTCGGCACGGGCGGCTTCGGCTGCTTCGAGCGAAGTGACGGTGGCGCAGATCTGCGGTTCATCGCGGTAGTGCTCGGGTACGCGGCGGTCGACATCGGCAGTCATCGGCAGCTTGAGTGTGCGGGCACGCTCGTCATACGGTGCCAGAATGGCCTCCTCGAGCGCCTTGCAAGCGGCGGCGCGCACCTTATGTACGGCGGAGAAACCCATGCCACAGCCTTCATCGAGTGCCACCTCAAAGCTCGCAGCTTCAAAGGGAGAGGAGCCCATGCGGCCCACATGCTCAACCAGATCGGACGCCTCGACCGCACGGGTCTTGGCCGCCTCGACGGTAAAACCCGTGGCGGTTGCTGTAAGCGAAGGGTCGTCGCAGCAGGTGAGCGTAACGGTAAACGGCTCGCCCAGACGCGCTACGACGGTAGCATCCACGGCGCGGCGGCGCAGCACGTCGTGCTTGAGCGCGGCGCCGGCAGCGTCGATGGCGCGCTGGCTGCGAATCACGCGCACACGGCAGCCCTCGGGCATGCTGCGGGGCACGCGACACTCGATAACGTCGCCAGCGGCGGCGTCCTCGGCGGCGATGGTGGGCAGGAACTGGTCGAACTCATCGTCGTGGCGAAGTTCCAACAAGTCGCCCTTGCCCACGGGCTCAAACAACTCAATACGGGCGATGGCGGCGCGGCGACGACGGTCGTCAGGTTTGAGCCCGCGCACGTCGCGGTTGGCCAGACGGCTGCCCAGCACCGTGCCCACAATCTGGCCGCGGTTGTTGGAGCGCTCGTAACTCATCATCTCGTCGCCCGAGGTGCCGTCCTGATAGGCGTGCGTAAAGTCGCGGTTAAAGCAGCGCTTGAGTTGGCGCTGGCGAGCGGCGTCCTCGTCCTTATCTACGGTGACCCCGGCCAGCATGTCATCGATCTGATGACGATACACATCGACGATGGAGTACACGTAATCGGGCGCCTTCATGCGGCCCTCGAGCTTGAGCGATGCGGCGCCGGCGTCATACAGACGGCGAACGAGCTGCGAAGTGTTGGTGTCGCGCGGGCATAGAGCGCGCTCGCGACCGGCAGGGGAGAGCGCGCGGCCGTTCTCGTCGATCAGCTCGTAAGGCAGGCGACAGGGCTGAGCGCACATGCCTCGGTTGGCCGAGCGGCCCGCCATGGCAAAGCTCGACAGCAGACACAGGCCCGAGTAGCAAAAGCAGATGGCGCCGTGGCTAAAGACCTCCAGGTCAACGTCGGGCGCGGCATTGTGAATGGCGGCGATCTCGTCGATGGAAAGCTCGCGCGAGAGGGTCACGCGGTCGGCGCCCTGCTCACGGCACCAAAGCGTTCCGCGGTCATCATGGATGTTCGCCTGGGTCGAGATATGCGTCTCGATGCCGGGCATGGTGCGCTTGACCTCAAAGAACAGGCCCCAGTCCTGGATAATGAAGGCATCGGCGCCCAGCGTGGAGCAGCGGTGGATGAGTTGCAGCGCATCGCCCATCTCGGACTGCTTGATGACGATGTTGACCGTGACGTAGACGCGCGAGCCGGCTAGGTGTGCAGCACGGCAGGCCTGCTCAAAGGCCTCGTCGGTAAAGTTCGTTGCCTTGCGGCGGGCGTTGAAGCTGCCCATGCCACAGTAGATGGCATCGGCGCCGGCAGCGAGCGCGGCGGCAAAGGGCTCCGGGCCTCCGGCGGGGGCCAAGAGCTCGGGCCTGCGGTTGGTGGTTCGACTGGCGATTGCGGTCATATCCTGCCTTTCAAAATGCTCAGATACTTAAAAGTATAGTGGCGCCGCCGCGATGGACGATGCCCGCAGCCTAAGCAGGACAAAGTCTTCAGCAGCCTCTCAGGCAAAAAATGATTCCTTTTACTCCGTCCCCAGGGGATCACGTGACCCAAAGGGGATGGAGGAAAAGGGATCAGTTTTCAGACGGGGTACCAGTCACGCCGTTCATCGGCCCGTACGCGCCGTTGGGCGATAAAATATTCTCGCAATGTGATAATAATCTTGCACCGCGCAAAATCATCCCCTACTATCCCAATCAAGCGCGGTGTTCAGACCGAACTGTGCCTCCCGGTGTGAACACCGCGCTCACGCTCTCTATTTGATCGTAAGGAGAAAAACATGAGCAAGACCGTCGTGTCTTCCGATAACGCACCCGCAGCCATCGGTCCGTATTCCCCCGGTATCCAGACCGGCAACATGGTGTTCCTGTCCGGCCAGCTGGGCATCGATCCCGCGACCGGCAAGATGCCCGAGGGCGTCGAGGCCCAGGCCAAGCAGTCCCTCGCTAACGTCGAGGCCCTGCTGACCGCTGCCGGCGCCACGTTTGCCGATGTCGTCAAGACCACGGTCTACCTGGCCGACATTGCCGACTTTGCCGCCGTGAACGAGATTTATGCCTCCAAGTTCGAGGCCCCGTTCCCCGCGCGCAGCGCCTTCCAGGTTGCCGCTCTTCCGGCTGGCGGTCTGGTCGAGATCGAGGTCGTCGCCGCTCTCTAAGGCGTTGGCAACAGCTAAACATGACATGCAAAAAGACCCTGCAGCGCGTGTGAGCTGCAGGGTCTTTTGTCAAGCGATGCGGCAAAATGATCCGTTTTCCGTCCCCAAGGATCAGTGGGTTAGCCTTCCTTGCGGACTTTTTGCAGGTAGCGATAGACGCTGGGCTCCGAGATGCCCAGCGCGGTGGCGGCGCAGGCAACAGCGCCCTTGAGCATAAATACACCGTTGCCGTTGAGGTGGCGAATAACGTCCACGCGATCAGCCTGTCCAAGCGAGGCGACATCCTGCCCGCGGCTTTCGAGCAACTCGGAAATACTGCGGTCGATGAGCTCCTGTGTAGACTCCGAAAGACTTTCGACCTCGATAGACGCGGACTCCGCCTGCCTTGGCACAGCGTCGAAGCAGGCCATGAGCTGCTGAGCCATGGCGTTGATGGAACGTACCGTGGAAAGATCGGTGTTGACGCAGAGCATGCCGACGATCTCGTTATCCTCGCGGATAAAGTACGTTGCGGATTCCAGCGTCTTGCCACCGGCACCGCGCCCCTCGTAGCCCGTAATAAACGGCAGGTCGTGATATTTGGGGTCGTGCATAATCTTGAGCGCCAGATCGGTGGCGGGACCGCCAACCTTGCGCCCGCTCACAATGCCGTTGCGAATATCGACAATGGCATGGTCGATATCCGAGAAATCGTGCAGGACAATCTCGCTGTTCTTGCCGAGTATCTGCTCCAGGAAATCGACCATCGGCAAAAAGCGACGTACGGTCTCGTTCATGGGCAACTCCTTTGGATTCTATCGAGGGTGTTCATAACAATTTTTTATCATGGTAACACGCCGTTCATCATCTCGTATATCCGCAGGTACACGACGTAATACGGACGAACGGTAGGAATTTGGCGGTAAACGGTCGACCAAAAGAAATGTAAGATGCTACTCAGAGCAAGCACGTTTCTGACCTGCGTAAACGCTTTATTTCGCCTGAAGAATAGTCTGATAACAAAAAATTATTATTGAGTATAAGAAATATCTTTAATACGATATTCAACGAAGGCACAACCTCACCCCCGCACTGCGTCACAATAGAGCGTTAGATGCGAAAACAACTACTTCGAGGATTGGTGGTCAAATGGCCCAGGAGACGGTTACGAACGGCACTGAAGCCCTGTTCACTCGCGAAGGCATGCCGCCCGTTAAGGAAATGATCCCGTGTGCCCTTCAGCACGTACTGGCATCGTTTGCCGGCATCATTACCCCGGCGGTCATCATGGCCGGCGTCTACGGCTTTAATAGCCAGCAGAGCACCGACATCATTCAGGTTGCGCTCATTCTTTCGGCAATCGACACGGCCCTTCAGGCCTTCGCTCCCTTCCGTCGCATCGGCGGCGGCCTGCCCATCGTCATGGGCGTTTCGTTCGCGTTCCTGCCGGCCCTGCAGGCCATGGGTGCCTCGGGCTTTAGTTTTGGTGCGCTGCTGGGCGGCGAGATTGTCGGCGGTGCCGTCGCGGTCCTCTTTGGTTTGGCCTACAGCAAGATTAAGTGGCTGTTCCCGCCCGTCGTGACCGGTACGGTCATCTTCTCCATCGGCGTTTCGCTGTATCCCACGGCCGTCAAGTACATGGCCGGCGGTATGGGTACGCCGCTGTGGGGCACTCCGCAGGCCTGGTGCGTCGCTCTTATCACCTTCGCCGTGGTCTTTGCGCTCGCCAACTTTGGCAAGGGCACGCTCAAGCTGGGGTCCGTGTTCTTTGGCATGATCGTTGGCATGATCGTTTCGATCCCCTTTGGCATGATCGACTTCTCCAGCGTCGCCACCGCTCAGGTCTTCGCCCTTCCCAAGCTCATGCCCTACGCGCTCGAGTTTGACCCCGAGGTCTGCATCACCCTCGCCGTCGTGTTCCCCATGGTTGCCATCCAGGTTATCGGTGACGTCTCCGCCGCCTGCCTGGGCTCCATCGACCGTATGCCCACCGAGCGCGAGCTCTCCGGCGCTATCGTGTCCCAGGGCCTCACCTCTATGGTCGGCGGCCTGCTGGGCGGCCTTCCCACGAGCGCCCTTGGCCAGAACGTGGGCATCATCTGCTCCAACAAGGTCGTCAACAAGTGGGTCTTTGTGATCATCGCGGCCGTCTTTGCCATCGCCGGTCTGTTCCCGCAGCTCTCTGCCGTGCTCTCCGCAATCCCGCAGCCCGTCATCGGCGGCGCTACCGTCGGCGTCTTTGGCACCATCACCATGAACGGCGTGCGCATGTTCACCCGCGAGGGCCTCACGCAGCGCACCACTACCATCGTCGGCACCTCCGTCGTCTTTGGTCTGGGTATCTGGATGGCCAGCGGTTGCCTTGCCGGCGAGGGCATGCCCGCCTGGGTGTCCACCGTCATCGGCTCCAATGCCGTAACCCCCACCGCCATCATGGCCATTGTCCTTAACCTGATCCTTCCGCAGACGCCGGTCGTGGCCCAGCACATCGATGCTGCCAAGGACGCTGCCGTGGATCTGGTCTTGCCCGAGAGCAAGAAGTAGCCAATTCGGTGCTATTCGTCGGCGGACGCATCGTCTCGTCCGCCGACGTCATGCGGCGCCAAGCCGCACTTCAAAGGGCTTGTCCCTTTGGTGAAGCGTTGACGGGAGAGGGCCCGTTTCCGGTGTAGGCCGGCGCTTCGCACTTCCGCCATGTCAGAGGTGTCAAACCCCGCCCCTGATGTTGAAGGGAGCACTTATGCTTCTGGTTGCTAACGGTTCCGTCTTTACCCGCAACGCTCAGGCCCCGTTCATTCCAAACGGTGCGGTCGCCATTGACGGAGATACGATCGCCGAAGTGGGCCCCGAGTGCGAGCTCAAGGCCAAGTACCCGGATGCCGAGTACGTCGACGCCCAGGGCAACCTTATCATGCCCGGACTCATCAACTGCCACACCCATATCTACTCGGGTCTGGCCCGCGGTCTTGCCATTAAAGGCTGCAACCCCACCAACTTCCTGGAGAATCTTGAGCAGCAGTGGTGGAAGATCGACGACAACCTGACGCTCGACGGCACCAAGGCCAGCGCCTATGCCACGATTCTGGACTCCATCCGCGATGGCGTCACCACGATCTTCGATCACCATGCGAGCTTCTGCGAGATCCCGGAAAGCCTCTTTACCATTAAGGATGCAGCTCAGGAGCTGGGCATGCGTTCGTGCCTGTGCTACGAGGTCTCCGATCGCCGCGGCCAGGAAAAATGCGATCAGGCCATTGCCGAGAACGCCGAATTTGCCCAGTGGGCCGCCAAGGAGCGTCGCGATAACGACAACCACATGATCGCCGCCATGTTTGGCGGTCACGCCACCTTTACGCTATCGGACGAGACCATGGACAAGATGGCCGAGGCCAACAACGGCCTGACCGGCTTCCACATCCATGTGTGCGAGGGCATGAACGACGTGTGGGATTCCCGCCTCAACCGCGGTGGCATCAGCCCCGTCGAGCGCCTGCTGCAGCACAACCTGCTGGGTCCCGACACCATGCTCGGCCACTGCATCCACGTGACGCCCGCCGAGATGGATATCGTCAAGGAGTCCGGCACCTGGCTCGTTAACAACCCCGAATCCAATATGGGCAACGCCGTGGGCTGCGCTCCCGTGCTCGAGTTCTTCCGCCGTAGCATCCCCGTGTGCATGGGCACCGACGCCTACACCCACGATATGCTCGAGAGCCTTAAGGTCTTCCTGATCATTCAGCGCCATAACGCCGCCATGCCCAACGTGGGCTGGTGCGAGGCCATGACCATGCTGTTCGAGAATAATGCCAAGATGGCCAGCAAGTACTTCGACCGCAAGCTCGGCGTGCTCGAGGCCGGTGCCGCCGCCGACGTCATCGTCATGGACTACAAGCCCTTTACGCCGCTGAGCGAGGAGAATATCGACGGTCACATGCTCTTTGGCATGATGGGCAAAAACTGCCGCACCACCATCATCAACGGCAAGGTCCTGTACAAGGATCGCGAGTTCGTCGGTATCGACGAGGACAAGATCAACGCGTGGACCATGGCCGAGTCTAAGAAGCTTTGGGGCACGCTCAACGAGCGCGTGTACTAATCACATTTTGATATTTCGCGCGTCGGATGTTTCGCCGCATCCGACGCGCGTATAGGCGACCTCCGCGGGGTCGCCGGCGCTGTGCCAGCGCTACACCGTATTTGCGCCCGCCGCGCGGTCTCGCCGGGCGTTACAGAGAGGAGCTCACTATGAGCGACATCATGAGGCCGATCCCGTTTTCGCAGCTGATGAACTGGATCATCGAGGAGCACAAGACCCAGGACGCCATCTTTGGCGTGCGTAAGATGGTCAAGACCAACCAGGAGGGCGCGCTTCCCATTTTTGACGAGCGCATCGAGACTCCTTTTGGCCCGGCCGCCGGTCCCAACACGCAGCTTGCCCAGAACATCGTGGCATCCTATGTTGCCGGCTCGCGCTTCTTTGAGCTCAAGACCGTTCAGGTTATGGACGGCGAGGAGCTCTCCAAGTGTGTGAACAAGCCCTGCATCGTGGCTCAGGACGAGTGCTACAACTGCGAATGGTCGACCGAGCTCGAGGTTCCGCAGGCCTTTGCCGAGTACGTGAAGGCATGGTTCGCCTGCCATCTGATCGCTCGCGAGTACGGCCTGGGAAGCCCGGACGGCTTTGTCTTCAACATGTCCGTGGGCTATGACCTGGAGGGCATCAAGAGCCCCAAGGTCGACGCCTACATCGAGGGCATGAAGGACGCTAGCGGCTCTGACGTCTGGAACGAGTGCCGTGCCTGGGTGCTCGCCAACCTGGACAAGTTTGAGCATGTCGACGCCGCGTTTGTCGAGTCCATCCCGGCACGTGTCTCCAACTCCATCACCGAGTCCACCCTGCACGGCTGCCCGCCCGCCGAGATCGAGCGCATCGCGACCTATCTGATCACCGAGAAGGGCCTCAACACCTACATCAAGTGCAACCCCACGCTGCTGGGCTATGAGTTTGCCCGCCAGCGTCTGAACGAGCTGGGCTTTGACTACATCGTCTTCGACGATACACACTTCCGTGAGGACCTGCAGTGGGTCGACGCCGTGCCCATGTTCGAGCGCCTGATTGCCCTGTGCGCCGAGCGCGGCCTGGAGTTTGGCGTCAAGCTGACCAACACCTTTCCCGTCGACGTGACGAGGAATGAGCTGCCCTCCACCGAGATGTACATGTCCGGCCGTTCTCTGTTCTCGCTGACCATCGAGGCCGCCCGCCGCATTACCGAGCAGTTCGATGGCAAGCTGCGCATCAGCTACTCCGGCGGTGCCACGGTCTACAACATCCGTGCCCTGTACGATGCCGGCATTTGGCCCGTCACCTTGGCGACCGACGTACTCAAGCCCGGTGGCTACGAGCGCTTTAGCCAGATGGCCGGCGAGTTTACCGATCTGGACGGAAAGCCGTTCGCGGGCGTCTCTCTCGAGGCCGTGACGGCGATCCAGACCGACTCGCTCACCAACCCGCTCTACAAGAAGCCGCTGCGCCCGCTGCCCGACCGCAAGGTTGCCGGCAAGAGCCCGCTCAATGACTGCTTTACCACGCCGTGCCGCACGAGCTGCCCCATCCAGCAGGATATTCCCGCCTATCTGGCGGCTATTGACGAGGGCCGCTACGAGGACGCGCTCAACATCATCATCGAGCGCAACGCCCTGCCGTTCATTACCGGCACCATCTGCCCACATCCCTGCGGTCGTGCCTGCGAGCGTGCGTTCTACGAGCCCGAGGGCGCCCAGATTCGCGCCAGCAAGCTTAAGGCAGCCCGTGAGGCCATGACCGCCGTGCTGCCCAAGCTGCGCGCCCAGGCCATTGCCAACGACAGCGAGCGCAACGTTGCCGTTATCGGCGGCGGCCCGGCCGGTCTGGCGACGGCGTTCTTCCTGACGCGTGCCGGCGTGCCCGTCACCATCTTCGAGGCCCGCGACTCCCTCGGCGGCGTGGTCCGTCACGTGATCCCCGAGTTCCGTATTGCCAGCGATGATATCTCGCACGACGCCGAGCTCTGCCTGGCCTTTGGCGCCAAGGTGCAGCTCAACGCCCGCGTGGAGTCCATCGACGAGCTCAAGGCCCAGGGCTTTACCGACGTGGTCGTGGCCACCGGTGCCTGGATGCCCGGCTCTGCGGGCTTGGGCGAGGGTGCCGAGCTCGACGTGCTGGAGTTCCTCGAGGCCGCCAAGAAGGGCGAGAAGCTCGAGCTGGGCGAGGACGTCGTGGTCATTGGCGCCGGCAACACCGCCATGGACGCGGCTCGCGTGGCCAAGCGCCTGGCTGGCGTGAAGAACGTGCGTCTGGTGTATCGCCGTACCAAGAAGCAGATGCCCGCCGACGAGGAAGAGCTCGATCTTGCTCTTGCCGACGGCGTTGAGTTCTGCGAGCTGCTGGCGCCCAAGGCACTCAACGGCGCCGTGCTGACCTGCGATGTTATGGAGCTTGGCGAGCCGGATGCAAGCGGCCGCCGCAGCCCCGTCGCCACGGGCGAGACCGTCGAGCTGCCTGCCACCACGGTGATCTGCGCCGTGGGCGAGGGCATCGATGCCAGCCTGTACGACGCCGCGGGCGTCGAGCATGACCGTCGCGGCCGCCTTGCCGCCACCTCCACCGGCGTCGAGGGCGTCTGGGCTGCGGGCGACTGCCGCCGCGGTCCGGCCACCGTGGTCGAGGCTATCGCCGATGCCGCCGAGGTCGCCCGTGCCATCGCCGGCGTGGACTTTAACAAGTACGCCGACTGCAACGAGCAGGCCGATCGCGAGGACGCCTGCTACGAGCGCAAGGGGTCGCTGTGCCGCGACAAGCGCAACTGCACCAAGACCCGCTGCCTGGGCTGCGGCTCGGTGTGCGAGGTCTGCTGCGACGTGTGCCCCAACCGAGCCAACGTGGCAATTAAAGTGCCGGGCTTGGCCAAGCATCAGGTCGTCCATGTCGACGGCATGTGCAACGAGTGCGGCAACTGCGCCGTGTTCTGCCCCTACCAGGAGGGTCGTCCCTACAAGGACAAGCTCACCCTGTTCTGGAGCGAGGAGGACATGGAGAACTCCGAGAACGAAGGCTTCCTGGCCGTGGGCGAGGACCACTTTAAGGTCCGCGTTGCTGGCACGGTCCGCACCGTCTCGGTCGATGCCGTCAACACCGGTCTGCCCGAGGCCGTCCGCCTGACCATCAGGGCCGTGCGCGACAACTATTCGTATCTTCTTAAGAAATAGGCGAGTCTCTTATGGCCAAATCCATTCAACATTACGTGGCCTACGTTGCCTGCGGAAGCGGTTGCGTCTCCGCAGGCGGCGACGCCCGCTGCAGCGAAGGCTGCATTGGCTGTGGCGCCTGCGTCACGGCCTGTCCCCACGGCGCCATTGCGCTGGTCGATGGCATCGCCCGTGTGGATCGCTCCAAGTGCACGGGCTGTGGCCTGTGCGGCATGGCGTGCCCGCAGCGCGTGATTGCCTTCGTTCCCGGCTACCAGAACATCCTGGTGCGTTGCAACAATACCGATAAGGGCGCCATCGCCCGCAAGATCTGCGACACGAGCTGCATCGGTTGCGGCATGTGCGCCAAAAAGTGCCCTGCCGGCGCTATCCGCATCGAGGACAACTGCGCCCATATCGACGGTGCGGACTGCCTGTCGTGCGGCATGTGTGCCGTCGTCTGTCCGCACGGCGCCATCCATGACCGCACCGGCATCGCCGCCGGCGTGTAGAGGGGAATCACCATGGCACAGGAATTCACTTTTACCGTTAACGGTGTCGAGTGTACGACGACCCAAAACAAGCCGTTGCTGCGCTACCTGCGCGACGACCTGAACATCCACTCCGCCAAGGACGGCTGCTCCGAGGGCGCGTGCGGCACCTGCACCATCCATGTGGACGGTGCGGCCGTGAAGGCATGCGTGCTGACCACCGCCCTTGCCGCCGGCCGCAATATCGTGACCGTCGAGGGCCTGCCCGAGGACGTGCGCGAGGCATTTGTGTACGCCTTTGGCGCCGTGGGCGCTGTACAGTGTGGCTTTTGCATCCCCGGCATGGTCATGGCGGGTGCAGCGCTGATCGCCGAGGACCCCGAGCCCACCGAAGAGCAGATCAAGTACGCCATCCGCGGCAACGTCTGCCGCTGCACCGGCTACAAGAAGATCATCGAGGGCATCTCGCTGGCCGCTGCGGTGCTCCGCGGCGAAAAGCAGATCGACGAGGATCTGGAGCGCGGCGACGACTACGGCGTGGGCAAGCGCGCCTTCCGTATCGACGTGCGCAAGAAGGTGCTCGGCGAGGGCAAGTATCCCGACGACATCGACAAGCTCGATCAGCCGGGTCTGACCTACGCCAGCGCCGTGCGTTCCAAGTATCCGCGCGCCCGTGTGCTCTCCATCGATACCTCCAAAGCCGAGGCCCTGCCCGGCGTGGTGGGCATCCTGCGCGCCGAGGACGTGCCGGTCAACCAGGTCGGCCACCTTATCCAAGACTGGGACGTCATGATCGCAGCGGGCGATATCACCCGCTGCGTGGGCGATGCCATCGTGCTGGTGGTTGCCGAGGACGAGGCGACGCTCGAGAAGGCCAAGAAGCTCGTAAAGATCGATTACGAGCCGCTGGAGCCCGTGCGCAATATCGCCGAGGCCAAGGCCGCCGACGCCCCGCGCCTGCACGACAGCTTCTTTGCCTTTGGCAACACGGTGGAACTCAAGGACAACGTGTGCCAGAGCCGTCACGTGATGCGCGGCGACGCCGCCAAGGCGCTGGCGGAGAGCGCGTTTACCGTGACGCAGCGCTTTACCACGCCCTTTACCGAGCATGCCTTCTTGGAGCCCGAGTGCGCCGTCGCCTTCCCGTACAAGAACGGCGTCAAGGTGCAGTCGACCGACCAGGGTGCCTACGATACACGCAAAGAGTGTGCCCACATGTTTGGCTGGGATAGCGAACCCGAGCGTGTGGTCGTCGAGACCATGCTCGTGGGAGGCGGCTTTGGCGGCAAGGAGGACGTGTCCGTCCAGCACCTGGCCGCGCTCGCCGCCTATAAGTTCCAGCGTCCTGTGAAGTGCAAGCTCACGCGTGCCGAGTCGCTTGCGTTCCATCCCAAGCGCCATGCCATGGACGGCACCTTTACGCTGGGTTGCGACGCCGAGGGCAACTTTACCGGCCTGGACTGCGAGATCAACTTTGATACCGGCGCCTACGCATCGCTGTGCGGCCCGGTGCTCGAGCGCGCCTGCACGCATGCCGTCGGCCCCTACAAGTATCAGAACACCGACATTCGCGGCTTTGGCTACTACACCAACAACCCGCCCGCCGGCGCGTACCGCGGCTTTGGCGTTTGCCAGTCCGAGTTTGCACTCGAGAGCCTGATCGACCTGCTGGCACAGAAGGTCGGCCTTGATCCGTGGGAGATCCGCTACAAGAACGCGATCGAGCCGGGCGAGGTGCTTCCCAACGGCCAGATTGCCGACTGCTCCACGGCGCTGAAGGAGACGCTGCTCGAGGTCAAGGATGCCTACTACGCGCATTCCGGCCACGCTGGCATCGCCTGTGCCATGAAGAACGCCGGCGTGGGCGTGGGCCTGCCCGATGCCGGCCGCTGCAAGATTCGCGTCGAGGATGGCCGCGCCGTGGTCTATGCCGCCACGTCCGACATCGGCCAGGGCTGCAACACCGTCTTTTTGCAGGATGTTGCCGAGGCTTGCGGTCTGCCGCTGAGCTGCATTGCCAACGGCGAGTGCTCCACCGAGAACGCTCCCGACTCCGGCACCACGTCTGGCTCGCGCCAGACGGTCGTGACCGGCGAGGCCGTGCGCGGCGCCGCCTTCTTGCTGCGCGATGCCATGGTTGGCATTGAGGCCGGCAAGCCTGCACCCATCGCTCCGGTGAGCGCGCATGGCGACGGCGTCAAGATCGAGTACGACGACGGTCGCGCCTATCAGCTGCGCTCGCAGGAGCTCGTCGCCGGCCAGGGCATGCATCCTCGGGATCCTGCGGCCGCCATCAAGGCGCTCGAGGGATGCGAGTTTGGCTACGTGTATCTGGAGCCGACCGACAAGCTGGGCGCCGACGTTCCCAACCCCAAGAGCCACATCTGCTACGGTTTTGCCACGCATGTGGTCATTTTGGATGATGACGGTCGCGTGAGCGAGGTCTATGCCGCGCACGATTCCGGCAAGGTGGTCAACCCCATCTCCATTCAGGGTCAGATCGAAGGCGGCGTGCTCATGGGTATGGGCTACGCGCTTACCGAGGACTGGCCGCTCAAGGACTGCGTACCCCAGGCAAGGTACGGCACGCTCGGGCTGTTCCGTGCGCCCGAGATTCCGGATATCCACGCCATCTACGTGGAGAAGGACGAGCTGCTGCCCGTGGCATATGGCGGCAAGGGCATCGGCGAGATCGCAACGATCCCCACAGCGCCCGCCGTACAGAATGCCTATCGCGCGTTTGACGGCAAGCTGCGTCCGGATCTGCCCATGGTGGATACGCCCTACAGCCGCGCCCGCAACCGCGGGTAGGGCAGGGCGCGGATGGCATTTCTGACGGGCTGTTCGCGCTCACCATCAACTGCATATGCTGCGCCTTTGGCCCCGGCTTCATCGTGAACCGGGGCCTTTTGTTTGGAGCGGAAGCTGCGACCCGGAATTCGGGCAATTCGGTGGTCAGGGGTTGAGCGAGCGTTGCGCTAAGGATGCCAAGCGTAAAACCTTCAATGAAAATAGCGTAAAAACTGCATCTGTCATGGCGTAAAAACTACATTGAAAGTAGCGTAAAAACAGCATTGAGAATGGCGTAATTTCGTATATCGCATGATCGCCCGAGCTTGCACACGGCCTTTTGCGAGCTCTTGCCATGAACGAGAGCCAAGCTGTCACGTACAAGACGCTCATAAAGGACGCCTCATACGGTGAGGCGGGCCCCGACGAGAGGACCATCGCTGCGTACTTGGACCTCTTCAACAGGCTCAAGCTGACCGAGGACCTGTGTGGATGGGAGCCGCCCATGCGCTCGAAGGCCCGCGTTCGCGTGCGCCCCAAGCGCTACTTCTGTGACCCGTCACTTGCGGCGGCGTTGCTGGGGGCTACCCCTGAGCGGCTGCTTGGCGATATGCAAACGCTGGGGATGCTCTTTGAGAACCCCGTTCTGCGCGACGTGCGCGTGTTCCTTTCCACCTACGGCGGTGTCGACAACAGTGTCCATTATTTCCGAGATGAGAAGGGCCTTGAGGTCGATCTGATCGTTGAGCACGACGGGCGCTGGGGAGCCATCGAGGTCAAACTGAGTGATGCGAAAGCAGACGATGGAGCGAGAAATCTCAAGGCGCTGGAGAGGAAAGTGCTCTCCAATCCTGCCGCCCAGAATGCCGCGACGGCGTTTTTGGCGGTCGTGGTTGGAAAGGGGAGCATTGCCTACACACGCGACGACGGCGTGGCGGTGATCCCCATGGCAGCACTTGGGGCGTAGTGGTTTTGCGGGCGTGTCGTGCTTCCTTTACCGAAAACCCATTTGGTAAACCAGATGCTCGCGGGCAGAATAAAGTCAGCGGCAGCCCAAGTTGTGGAAAGCTGGGCAGCGCCGTTGCTTGGTCAGGGGGTCAATGCCTTAATGGCAGTGCGTGTTATGCTTCGAACGCCGCTTGAGTGCCTCGGAAAGCCCGACAAACGCTATGAAGGGCGAGACCAAAGCAATTAAGAGCTCTATGAGCTCTGATGGGCCCGGGATGACCTCTGATTCAAGTCACCGGGCCTCAATCTATTTCATGCATTTGAATAGAATGGCGGATCTCTTTGGGTCGTCTGTATGGCGCATGCCAGGCGTGTATGGCATCGCATCCCATTTTTGTGTCCGCACGGGCGGCTACGCTTACTGCAACGTAGCCATTCGTGGAAAGGACGGATGTCATGTCGATGGACAAAGCTGGTTATGTGAGCGTTGGCGCCGAGGTCGAGGACGAGGTCATGCCCGATCGCGTTGTGTTTAGCATCTGCTTTGGGGGAGGCTTCGATACCAAGGAGGCGTGCCTGGACGACTACAACGCCGACCGCGCTAAGGTCGCTGCGGCATTGGCGTCCTTTGGTTTGGATGGCGAGCTGACGTGCCGCGGTTACACCTGCTATGCGCGAACGACGCGCAGAAAGGCGACTGTCATGGGCTATAGCTACCATGCCTACGGCACGATCGCCGCATCGATCGACGCCATAGATGTCGCGGCTGTGTGGACGGCGCTCAACACCTGCGGGTCGCGCGCTGACATGAGAGTTGGTTTTGACCTGGCCGACCAGCGCGCTGCCGAGGATGCCCTTATCGCTCGTGCCGTCGAACGAGCCCGCAGCAATGCACAGGCGCTCGCTGCCGCCTCGGGATCAAGACTGGGCGGCGTCAAGCATATCTCCTATAACAGCGGCTTGGGGTGCATGGATCGGCTTTGCTATGCCAGCGCGGGCGGCCTTGCGCTAGAGGCTCCTGCGGGGTCTGGTGATTTCAAGGCTACGGTGCTGGAGCCGGAACCCATTGAGGTCGAGTGCTCTGTCGACGTTGAGTGGTGGTTGGAATAGTGGACGAGTCGGGCGAGCATCGAGCCTTCGTCACCGTAAGCCTGTTTGATTAACCAGCCCTCTGCAGGTACACTGCATATTGATGGGCCCGGGATGACCGCTGATTCAAGTCACCGGGCCTAAATCTTTTTCATGCATTTGAATAGAGCGGGCGACTCTCTTGGGCCGACTGTAGGGCGCGTGCCAGGCGCGCATGGCATCGCATCTATTCTCATGTCCGCGCGGGCGCTTATCCTTACGGCAATGTAGCCGCCCATGTAACGAGCGGCGATTGACGGAGAAAGGCCCCAACAGTGGCAGACAAAAAGACGCCGGGTATCTTGGCTATCGATACAACGAACTTTGCGCGCCAGATTGTGCTCGACTTTGAGTTTGCGCCGGTGCCAAAGCAGCGCCAGCGCCGCGGGCTGCGCAGCGAGATTATCGAGGTCGGCGCCGTTAAGCTCGATAACCGCGGCAACGTTATGGGCGAGTTCTCGCAGTTTGTGCAGACGGATTATGCCGAGGGCGTCGCGTATTCCGTCCGCGAGCTCACGGGGATATCGGCCGTGGACACCGCGACAGCCGATCCGCTCTACATGGTGGTCAAAAGGCTCAGCGATTGGATCGGCCGCTACTCCGTGCAGGTGATTTGCTGGAGCGGGGCGGATCGCCGACAGCTTATGACTGAGTGCGGGGCGAAGCATATCGACCTTACCGCCTTTCCTACGGACTGGGCCGACCTGCAGGCGTTTTACACCTCGATCATGGACGTGGGCAGCCACGGGCGCGTTTCGCTGAGTGACGCGGCAACATGGTTTGGCATCGAGTTTGATGAGTCGACGGGTCACGCCCACAGCGCCCTGGCCGATGCGCGCGTGACCGCCAAGCTGTTCAAGCAGGTGATGGACGGGACCTATCGCGTGAGTCCGCGCGCCCAGGAGATCCGTCAGCGATGGGGGATGGGCGAGCGAGCTCAGACGCACGTTTCCAGCAAATGCCCCGAGCTGAGTGATCTGCTGCTGAAGCTGAAGGCGGAGGGGAGGTAGGGGGTGCCCATTATCGAAGAATGGCTTGCCAATATGATTCGTTGGACGGATAAGCGGAAGCCCGTGACGCTGTTCGCGTTATCGTGCACAATGAGGTGTACAAGCCGCCAGAGGCGAGCTCTCCCGATGAGGTTCTGATCAACTGCATCACCGAGATTTTCGAGTGCTCCTACGAGAGGGATTTGGCGCCATAGAGCAACCTGAGTTTTACGCGCTTTCAGAAGGGAACCGGTATGGCAGACGAACTTGTTTTTACTGGTGGCGAGATAATTCACGCCATGCCTCAGCTGCTCAAAGTCACATCTGTGCCACTGAGCGGCAGTGCCGTGCTGGTTGGTTTTAAGGACGCTCCCGACGGGGAGGAAATGTTCTTTGATTTTGACCCTCAGACTGAAAAGGCTACAAAGCTCGACTATGAACTTGCGGCCATTGGCGGGCTCCTCACGGGCGCGTTGAATATCCTATGGCAGAAAGACTTCAACCTAGAGGGTGCCAAAGAGTGGGGCGACGAGAAGGTTGGCAAATTCGTTCTTTCGATTGCCAAGTCCGCGGGTATGACAAAGGCGGATGGAACTCTAGAAGACGCTATTCGCTTTTTGGAGAAAGAGTTTCCTTTTGCCGCGGACAAGCTGACTGCCGAGTTTGGCGGCGGGCTCCAACATCATCTGCGGGATTTCTCGCACCACCCGAGTTTGGTTGGCCTCGCGTGTTCGATCCTCTCGCAATTCACGGGCAAAGGCTATGGCACCGATACGGCCGGTCGGTTTGTCGCCTTCGACCTGCCTGCCGTCGTCTTCGATCCCGACTGTCCACTTATAGGTAGGAACGTTCCAGAGAAGATCGCGTTTGGCACTCTGTTCTGGGCGATGCATCTTGTGAGCGACATGGCGGGGTCTAGTTCCAACCCCGGTAAGGGGACGGGTATTCCCGGCATTGTGCTGTCCCTGCTCAAAGAACTCTCTTCCCTGCCTGTATTTCAAAATGTACAGGTTGCCTATAAGGGCAAGAATATTCGCATTCAACAATGGATTTCGAAGCTGTTTAATGGGACGGCGTTCAAGACCGAGGACGGCAAACCCATCCGCTTCGACCTTCGGGCGGAGGTTGGTCTTCTCGATCAGGCTTTAAGCCAGGTGCCAGCAGTCATGGCCAACGAGGTTATCGTTCGCTGCCTCTATATGCTCTCGAGGCTCAAGGTTGAGTTGGGACGTTGCGAAGTGAGCGATGTTTCCGGCTTGTACAAGCTCAAGGCTTCGCATTTCATGCCCTATAACAGCAGAGCCCTCACTCGCATGGTCACGGTTTCGAGCACTTCGTTCGTTCTGGCAAATCTGGCGACGGCAGCAGTTGGGGCAGGTATCGAATGCGAGGGGGACAAGGTCGTTTTCGCCCAGAAGCTCTTCTTGCGAATAAACTACGTCGGAGTTGGACGCCTTGTGTTTGCCCTCCATGCCGACTGGGACTATATGGCGGAGGAAATGTCCGAGGCTTGGGCTGAGCGCGCCAGGCGCCGCCAGGATATCTTCGATGGATTCCACTTTTATAGCCTAGATAGAGAAACGACGAGGATTGCCTTCTCGCTGAAGCTTGCCGCCGTCAACTACGACTGCAGGAATGAGAAGAACGAAGTGCGCAAAGGGCGAAAGAGGAGCTGGGCCCGCTCGTGGCAGGATTCGGTCGCGGATGGCCTAGGCATTGATGCAGACGGCTACTTTTTGAGCGAGGAAGATGCGTACGGAGCCCTTGAGGCTATTTCACGGCAGCGAGGCGGTAAGGTGCGCGCCCTGCTGGTTGCACAGGAGTTAGTCGAGTTTTGCCCCTATTCGCGGTTAGGAGATGAAGAGAAGAAGGAATACAAAGGTTTGAAGGAGAGTGGGTCTTGGGTTAAAGATGAATTTCCCAGGAGACAAGACGCTGTTGACTCGGATGCTATACGTTCCTTCGAGAAACGTTGTGGGACACGCATTCGTGAGCTTTCAGGCGCGTTGCCAAAGTTTTTAGTAGGCGGAGCCATCACCGCGGCAGCGGCCGTAGGCACTGGAGGAGCTGCCGCGGTGTTCGCTCCAAATATCGCTGTCGGTATCTTTGGAGGCTCGTTTGTCGGCCTCCACGGGGTTGCGCTTGTCAATGCGAGTCTTGCTGCTGCTGGCGGCGGCGCCTTAGCCGCCGGCGGCATGGGTATGGCCGGCGGCACCGCTTTGATTGCGGGCAGCGGCGCTGCGCTTGGCCTTTTGGGTTCTGGAGGCGTTGCCCTGGCGGCGTCGATGGGGGAGGACTATGCTCAGTTCGTGCTCGTTGAATGCTCAAGGCTTCTCGCATTTCTTGATGTGGCAACTGACCGCTGCCCGCATGAGGGGGCCATTTTGGTGCAGAAGGCGGCCGAGGCCGTGCAGCGCAGCATCGCTGGTGTTGAGGAGGATGTCGAGAAGGAGAATGGAAAGGGGGACCGCAGGAATGGCAGGTTGCTTAAGCAGTTGAAGAAGGGTCTTGGGTATTTGACTTCAACCCTTAAGCGGATCGAGAAGATGCAGAAGCACCTTGGCGCCGCCGGTGAGAGTGAACCGCTCAACAGCTTGCCGGCATCAGGCGATGAGTAGATACACTGCATATTGATGTCCCCGGGAATGACCTCTGATGCAAGTCACCGGGGCTCAATTAATTTTTACATGAGATCGTGGTAATCCATGTGTCTGCGAAGCATTCCGTTAAGGTAGAGGGCCCTACTGATAACTAGGCATGCAAACGCACGCTTGCCGATTTAATGCTGGCGTAGTTAGGTTGTCCGCGTAAGCTAGTAACATATTGTGCTGGCCGAGATAGATGACTGCGTGGATGGTGTCAAATGGGTTCTGATCTCAATAACTTATCGGTTGTAGATAAGGCAGAGGCCCTTTTTGGATACTTGGAAGAGTTCTCCAAGATCAGGATGAAAGTTGTTCGCAATATAGGCGAATACACTTCGGACTGCATTGATCTGGAGAGCTTGCCAACAGATAACGGATGGATTGAGGTGCGGTTCCGTGATTCCGCTAATAACGATGGTCCGGTTCTGAGTGTCGCTAAACCGGAGTTCAAAACGTGTCCGCAGCCTCCGGATGAGATCGCGCCGTGGATTGCAAGCGGATGGGAAAGCTATAAGAACCAGATAGGGTTCAAGTTTCCACCCGAGGAGCTTGCGGAGGCAAATGAAGAAGCGCCTCAAGATCAATTTATGTCCGATCCTGCTAGAGCTCAACTGCTTGAGGAATGGGGCGGCGAGCGAGACAAATGGGTCACATATCAAACTAAGGCGACAGAGGCCTCCGGGCTGTATGAGCGCCTGTTTAAAATGAAAGAAAAACTCAAGAGCGACCCCGATAAACTCGAGGTTGTTGCTGCATCGATGAATGTTCGGCTTTCCGAAGATAAGAGGGTTGATCATCCGGTCTTTACGCGAAGCATGAGGATTCAGCTCGATGCGGAAAAGGGAATCATCTCCGTTGAGGATGTCGATTCTGGCACGTCGATTCAAAAAGACCTGCTCTCGCAGTCTCAGAATCTAACAATGAACAAGATTAGTGAGGCGGAGCAGAGGCTCGACGAGGGAGAAGTGCATCCGCTTGATCGTGATGCAATTGCCCGCGAAGCCAGGCTGCTCGTGAATCAACTATCGCCCAAGTCGCGTTATTTTGATCGCGCCGATGCTGTGCGAGATCAAGAAGCCGAAATAGACATTCGGCTTGGTTTCTATCTGATCTTTAGGCAGCGACCTGATGGAACCGCGGGCGCTATCGACAGAATTGTCAAAACAATCGACGAGACGCAACGCGTCCCTGCGTTCTTGAACGGCCTTCTTGGTGAGTTTACGCACGATGAAACCACCCCGGTTCTCGAGGATTCTGCGGATAGGTCTACGGTTTCTCGGCGCTTGGCCGAAGCAAACGGAGAAGACGACGAGATTCTTTTGGCGAAACCTGCCAACCGTGCACAGTTAGAGATTGCCAAGCGAATCGAGCAAGATGACGCCGTTCTCGTTCAGGGCCCTCCGGGTACTGGCAAAACTCATACGATTGCAAACCTTATGGGCAGCTTTTTGGCTCAAGGCAAAAGGGTGCTTGTAACGAGCTATACCTCTAAGGCGCTGACGGTTCTCGCTGACAAGATGCCTCCTGAGCTCAGAAGCCTTTGTGTGTCCTCGCTGGCGTCTAACGGAAAAGATGCTCGTGATTCGGTCGAAGCGATTGTCAACCATCTCGGCGAACACTCGATAAGCGAACTGAATAAATCCGTGCAGGAGCTTACTTGTCAGCGAGAAGAGATACTGGTTGATCTTGCAAAGGCGCGTAAATCTGCCTTTGTTGAACGAGAAGCCGAGAACAAACAGTTTGAGCTGGGGGATGAAACCCTTACTCCGCACGATGCCGCACAATTTGTTGCAGAGAACAAGGAAGAGCTGGGCGACATTATTCCCGGCCAAGTGAAGCTGTCGGCGCAGCTTGACATTTCGCTTGTCGAGGAGCTTTACCAAAGTAACGGCATTGCCTCTGCAGAAGATGAGGCAGAGGCGATCTGCCTACAGGATGTCGACTGGATTGCCTTGCTCCCCAAGCCAGACGTCTATGCGCAGGAGCTTGAGAAATACAACCAGGCCAGTTCTTTGACGGGCAAGCTGATTCGTCGGCACGGTTGGGGGCTTTGCGACGATGGGGGAGCGGTAGAGATTGGATCGGCTGTTCTTCCCATTTTGGATGATGAGTCAGAAGCATTTGGCGCGGTGGAAAACCTTGTAAAGCACGGAGTCCTGAGCGAGGAGTGGCAGCGAGAGGTCGCTGCGAGATCCTTGAGGGGTGAGGGCGAGATAACGATCTGGCATCGTCTCTGCGATGAGGTTCAGTCGCTTGAACAGCAGGCTTCGTCATATCGAAGCAAGTGGTTTCCGAGGCAGGTTGCGCTTGGTGACAACAGCGATTATCAACAACTGCGCACGCTTGTAAGCGGGTACAAAGAGTACCTAGGTAAAACGGGCCTGCGAAAGTTGCTTTCTTCGGTCAAGAGCTTGCCCGATGGCGTGACGGTCAACGGGGCACAGGCGGCTTCGCCCGAGGACTGCGATGCCATCTTGGATTACATAGAGCTTATGGACAAGCGACACGTTTGCGCCATTCAATGGGATGCGCTTATGGGAACCGTTGGCGTGAGCTGCTTTGCAGAGTTGGATAGCAGTGAGCCCGAGCACGTGGCATTTCGATATATTAAGGCTATTAAGGCGGCCCTTGTGTGGAAAGCCGAGTGCATTGACAAACTGTTTGACGCATTGGACTCAAACGGTATCTCTCATGAAGTGTTCTTTGACTGCCCTTCCATGATTTCCGAAAAAGAGGTCGTGGCCAAAACCTTGCAAGCGCTGGAAACGGATTTCACGGATTACCTTAAGTTGTGTGTCGCACTCAAAAAAATAAGGGCGATTAAGGCATGGGCAGAGGGCGTTTTGAAGAGAATCGAGGACGCTTCGGCCAAGCACTGTGAGACCGCTGCTGCATTGAGCGACTGCATTGTGCAGCTTCGCCCTGTTGGGGATTTTGGAGAAGCGGTTGACCCCGAACTCGGCTTGGTACAAACATATCGCGATCAGTACAATCGTCTACAGTGGCTGTGCGAAATTAGGGCGGCAGTTAAGCGCCGACATGAGCAGCTGAATCAGTTGTCGCAAATTGCTCCGGGATGGGCACAAGCCGTTCGTGAGCGCGAGGGCGTTCACGGGGCTACGAGCGTTCCGCGGGATATCGAACGAGCATGGAAATACAAGCAGTGCCAGGCAATCGTTGAGTATGCCGATCGTGCAAACTCTTCCAATCCCCAGAAGGATATTTCTGAGCTGGGCAAACGCTATCGTGACATAACGGCAAAATTGGCAGGCATGATGGCGTGGCTCAAGATTCACAAGGACCTTGAGAGCAATACAGAGCTTAAGGTTGCGCTGAACGGCTGGAAGCAGACGGTCGCGCGAATTGGCAAGGGAACGGGCAAGAATGCATCGCGGCATCGCTCGAAGGCCCGTGCTCTCATGGCGAAATGCCAAAGGGCTGTGCCGGCGTGGATTATGCCGATTGGCCAAGCGCTTGACTCTTTTGACCCCGCCAACAATCTGTTTGATATCGTAATCATCGACGAGGCAAGTCAGGCCGACATGACCGCTCTAGCTATTACGTATCTTGCAAAAAAGGTAATTGTTGTTGGTGATGACAAACAAGTAAGCCCTCTTTCTGTCGGTGCAAAGGAATCCACTGCCGAAGGATTAGCTGCTTCGTATATCGAGGGAAAAGGAATTCCCAACGCCCATCTGTATCGAGCAAGATACTCGCTTTACGAAATTGCCCAGCAGGGTTTTTCACCCATCATGCTTACCGAGCACTTTAGGTGCGTGCCAGATATCATCGGCTTTAGCAATGGGTTATCGTACGGTGGAAAAATCAAGGCGTTGAGAGACGCCGATGCGGGTGGATTGATGCCGGCGTTGGTTCCTTTTCGCGTCGAAAGCGGCATGCGCTCGGGCAAGGCGAAGATTAACCAGCAAGAGGCCAAAGCCGCAGTTGCGATTATCCGCGCCTGTCTTGAGCAACCAGAATATGAGAACAAGACATTTGGCGTTTTGTCCTTGCTGGGAGAAGAGCAGGCCGACCTGATTCGAAACGAACTGCTTAAAGAGATGGATCCCGCTGAGTTTGAAAAACATGAGATTATTTGCGGCAACGCAGCGGGTTTCCAGGGCGATGAACGCGATGTCATGATTCTAAGCATGGTTGACAGCAACGAATCCGAGACTCCCTTGCGCTTTATGGGGATGGGCTCGGATGACGCATACAAGAAGCGTTACAACGTTGCTGCGAGCCGCGCGAAAGACCAGATGTGGCTTGTATATTCGCTTGATCCAGCTCGTGATCTAAAGAGTGGCGACCTGCGTAGGCAGCTAATTGAATACATGCTCGATCCACATACGTTTGACACTCAGATTGAGGAGGCGCAAGAAAAAGCCGAGTTCGATTTTGAGTTGCAGGTGTGCACTGAGCTTTCCAAGCGCGGTTATCAATATGAACAGCAAAAGGAAGTCGGAAGCTACCGCATTGATATTGTCGTGCAAAGCGATCACCACAACGTTGCTATCGAATGTGACGGCGATCGTTGGCATTCAACCGAGGGGCAAATTATCGCGGACATGGAGCGACAGACGATTCTGGAGCGTGTGGGATGGGATTTCATCCGTATCCGAGGTAGTGAGTTCTACAGCGATCGGGATGCAACGATGGATCGAGTTGTAGCCGAACTCGCTATTTACGACATTAAGCCAGGCCAACAGCTCCCCACGGTTGCCCGTGACACCAGCGAACTCCTCGAGCGAGTGCTCGAGGCGGTTCGCGACAATTTCGATGACGAAGTGGACGAGAACACACTCGAGTCCACGGTTGCTCGAGATTCGGCCATCGCAGCCGCTCTCCAAGAGGTGAGTCAGCCGTGCAAACCGGATGAGAAGCTGGAGGACGATGGCGTGAAAGGCAACCCTGCCGATATGGATATATCTGCTGGTGCAGGTGATCGACGCATTCGAGTGGATGAACGGCATGCGTCGGCAGCGGGGGAGAACTCGTGCGAAAAGACACTCCTCCTTTCTCTCGGCAAGGCGGACTATAAGTTCTATAAAGCGCATCAGCCAGGCGCGATTTGGGTGCTTGGCGATCTGTCGATTCGGACATCGATAAAGGAAGTCTGCTCTTCTTTTGGCTACGATTGTGACTATCGTGCCGAGGGCGCCGAGGTTACGGGAGGCCGCTCCGCATGGCTTCTGTATCCCAAGGGCATGCGAGCGGATGCTTCGCGCGAGCCCCGCTTAAAAACGGTTAAAGTGCCAGCCAAGAATAAGCAGGAAGATGCACTGCTCGTCGCATTGGAATCGCTGCACATTTCCTTCGTTGATAAGCGCGGCAAGCAGGGGTCGCTGTGGGTTATTGATCACCCGGTATTCAGACAATACAGGGATAGTTTCGAGAAAAACTATCATGTTAAATTTAGATTTAGCGAGCAGGGATCAAAATCGACGTCGTTTCAATCCGCATGGTATATGGTTTCGGGTGAGCCAGAGCGGACCGTGACGTCTGCAATCGGTGGCGCTCAACATGATTCGACTGCCAGCGGTCCAGTATGTGTTCCGTACGTTTCTGCAAATATTGCAACATCGCCACTTTCCTATGGTGCCTATGACTCCGATTCATGCATGCGCGCCGCTGCCGATCGAATGTGTAAAATCATTTCAATTGAAGCGCCTATCGAAAAGCAGCGTTTATTTAATGATGTTCGTGCTAGTTTTGGAATTGAGCGGAGCGGCGTCAACATTAACGCGACAAACCAGAGCGTACTCAATCGTGTCGAGCATGCCGTTACTCAGTTTAATGGGCGTGAGTATATTTGGGCCAATGCCCAAGATCCTGGTAAATGCAGCTTTTTTAGACCGAATGACGATGTGGCAAACAGAACAGTCGAACAATTTGCCAAAGAAGAGCTGATTGCGGCAGTGCTGTATTGTATGTGCTCGAAAAATGGCACGTTGGCGATTGACGACATCGTGTCTCAGACGGCAAGAGCGCTAGGTTTTGCGCGCAAGGGTAGTACGGTTGTTAAAACCATTCAGGCAGCGGTAAATGCCGCGGAGTGCGCTGGGTTAATTCGGCGGCTTGATGATGGTCGGTACAGATCGAATTATTGATTCGTGCAGTGACGGCTTATGGCATTAAACGAGGACATGAATTGTAGCTGGTTGTCTGTTACTTATTTACTGCAATGGGAGAAAGAAAGGAGCGGGAGGCTCTGGATGGAAAATAGGACATTATTAAGTGACGATGGCCGTATTGCGCGAGTTGATAACGGTTATTGGTCGTACTACATAAATGGTGAGCGTGCGACCGAACTATTGGATTATAAGTGCGGAAAATGGATGTTCTATTTCGGCGATATTGCTTTCGCCGAGAGTGTTTGTCGAAAGGCGGTTCTTGAAGGTTTCGTTGCAGAGTGTAAGCACACCGCGGCTGAAGTCTTTGACGGCAGCGGAGTCGGCTGTTTTTATCTAAACGTGGACGACATCGTTGCCCATCATCGAGTGCTTGCGTTTATGCTGGCAAATGGCTTGATTAGGAAAAAGAAAAACGGAACTCTATACAACATCGGCTTTAAGCTGGACAGCCAGACGATGGCGGGGGAGTACGGATCTGAATTTAAAGCGGAAGTCAAATTGGAAGACTTTGTAAACCTGGAGACAGGTGAGTTTTTGTAGCAGATGGCCCTCGGGCAGGACTACGGCTTCCGTAGCATCGACAACCTAACTGTGCTCGTCATGCTCGGGTACTCGGACCTGGGGACTGCGCTGCCGGGGCGGGAGGTGCAGCGGCTGCCCGTATGAACTCACGAAGCCTTAAAAACCTGTCAGTCAAGTCAGAGGGGCTTGAGCCATCCCGGGGAAATTGCCGCGTGACCTATAATGTTTGGAACAGTTAAATGCGCTTTTTGCAATTGTGCAGATAGGTTTTGCTATGGTTTTCGATAAAGAGGCGGCGTTCGAGGAAGCGGTCATAACCGTGCTGAAGCAGCACGGCTGGGACGACGCGGGAGGTGTGCTTCGCTATCCCACCGAGCAGGACCTCATCGACAACTGGGCGAAGATTCTGTTCCAGAACAACGCCGACATAGACCGCCTGAACGGCTGCCCGCTCACCCAGGGCGAGATGGCGCAGGTCATCGAACAAATCGAAACGCTCAAGACCCCACTTGCACTCAACGGGTTCATCAACGGAAAGACCGTCGCCGTCACGCGCGACAACCCCGACGACGCGCTTCACCTGGGTAAGGAGGTGAGCCTGAAGATCTATGATCGTCAGGAGATCGCAGCCGGCCAGAGTCGCTACCAGATAGCTCAGCAGCCGGTCTATCCTGCGAAGAGCAAGATCCTGAACGACCGCCGTGGAGACCTGTGCCTGCTCATCAACGGCATGCCGGTCATCCATATCGAGCTCAAGCGCAGCGGCATCCCCGTCAGCCAGGCCACTGGTCAGATTGAGAAATATGCCCACGAGGGCGTGTTCACGGGGCTTTTCCGCCTGACGCAGATCTTCGTGGGGATGACCCCCGACGAGGCGCGCTATTTCGCCAACCCTGGCACGGGCGCGTTCAACCCGAACTTCTTCTTCCACTGGGAGGACTTCAACAACGAGCCCGTCTGCGCGGGCGATAAACCCGGAACCGACGAATGGAAACGCTTCACCTCCACGCTGCTTTCCATTCCAATGGCGCACCAGCTCATTGGCTTCTACACCGTGGCTGACAGCTCGGACGGCTGCCTGAAAGTCATGCGCAGCTACCAGTACTACGCAGCCTCCGCTATATCCGACAAGGTGCGCAGGTGCAAATGGGACGAGAGACCCAAGAGCAGCACCCCGGGGCGCCCCGGCGGTTACATATGGCATACCACCGGCTCCGGCAAGACCATGACGAGTTTCAAATCTGCCCAGCTCATAGCCGACTCGCACGACGCCGACAAGGTGATCTTTCTCATGGACCGCATCGAGCTGGGTACGCAGTCGCTCTCCGAGTACCGCGCGTTCGCAGACGACGCCGATGACGTGCAGGGGACCGAGAACACGCAGGTGTTGAAGTCGAAGCTCGCGAGCGACGACCCCAAGAACCGCCTCATCGTGACCTCTATCCAGAAGATGAGCAACGTGAAGGCCGGCGAGGGCAGAATCACCCAGGCGGAACTCAACCGCCTGGCCTCCAAACGGATCGTGTTCGTCATCGACGAGTGCCACCGCTCCACCTTCGGCGAGATGCTCCAGGACATACGCCGCGCGTTCCCCAACGCGCTGTTCTTCGGCTTCACAGGTACGCCGATTCTCGACGAGAACCAGAAGAAGGGCTCCACCACCGCCATGGTATTCGGCGAGTGCCTGCACCGCTATAGCATCGCAGACGGCATCCGCGACGGCAACGTCCTGGGCTTCGACCCATATATGGTGACGACCTTCGACGACCACGACGTGCGCGAAGCGGTCGCCCTAGAGCAAGCGAAAGCCGCAACAGTAGCCGAAGCCATCTTCGACGATCGAAAGAGCAAGGTCTTCTACTACTATATGGACTCGGCAAAGGTCCCCATGGGACCGATGGTCGACAGCGCCGGCAACCAAATCAAGGGCATCGAGGATTTCCTCACCCGCGCCCAATACTGGCCCGGCACTCCGCACCACGAAAAGGTCGTAGAGGACATCCTGCGCCGTTTCCCGGTGCTCTCCCACGGCAACAAGTTCCATGCAATCTTGGCGACGAGCTCCATCCCGGAGGCGATCGACTATTACCGAGCCTTCAAGGAACGCGCCCCGCAGATGAAGGTGACCGCCCTTTTCGACCCGAGCATTGACAACAACGCCGGCTCTACGGTGAAGGAAGATGCCCTGGTCGAGCTCATAGAAGACTACAACAAGGCATACGGCCAGGAGTTCACCATCCCCACCTGGCCCGCCATGAAGAAGGACATCTCCGCGCGCCTGTCTCACAAGAAGCCCTACGTCAACGTCGACTCCAACCGCGACTCTCGCATCGACCTGCTCATCGTAGTGGACCAGATGCTCACGGGCTTCGACTCCAAATGGCTCAACACGCTCTACCTCGACAAGGCCATCGACTACGAGAGCATCATCCAAGCCTTCAGCCGCACCAACCGCCTGTTCGGCCCCGACAAGCCTTTCGGCACCATCCGCTACTACCGTCGTCCCCACACTATGAAGGGCCGCATCGAGGCCGCGGTGAAGCTGTATTCGGGAGACCGACCGCTCGACATGTTTGTCCAGAAGCTGCCGGAGAATATCGCGTTGATGGACGCGCGCCTTCAGGAGATACTCATGGTCTTCGAAGCAGCTGGCGTAGGAGACCTCTCCAAGCTCCCCGCATCGCAGGAAGCCAGGCGCAAGTTCGCTAAGGAGTTCGTTGAGCTCAGCGAGTTCCTCGAGGCCGCGAAGGTGCAGGGCTTCACATGGGAGCAGGACACCTACGAGTTTGAGGAGGAGCCGGAGGAAGGCGAGCCGAGGGGCAAGTCCTTCTTCGTGCAACCGGTCATCGACGAGCGGACCTATCTCATTCTCGTGCAGCGCTACAAGGAGTTGTTCGCAGGAGGGGGCGGGCCTGGCGACGCGCCCGAAGCGCCCTACGAGCTCGATGGTCATATAACCGAGATCGACACGGGGCTCATAGACAGCGACTACATGAACGCGAACTTCGAGAAGTGGCTGAAATGCCTTGAGCAGGACGACGAGGGTCTTGCCGCCGCGCGCGAGGAGCTCCACCGATCGTTCACGTCCCTAAGCCAGGATGACCAGCGCTTCGCCGAGCTGTTCCTTCACGATGTCGAGCGAGGGGACGTCGCCCTGGAAGACGGCAAGACGTTGAGGGATTACATCACGTCCTATGCCCGCAAGGCGAAAAACGCTCAAGTCGAGCGAATCGTCGAGGCGCTCGGCATAGACGGCGAGCTGCTTGACACCATGGCCGCGCTTGACCTGACGGAATCGAACATTAACGAGTTCGGGCGCTTCGACGATTTGAAGGACTCGGTGGACAAGACGCGCGCCAAGGCCTTCTTTGAGCAGAAGGAAGGCAAGACGCTTCCCCTGTTTAAGGTGAACACCCGTGCGGCGGCGCTGTTGAAGAAGTTCATCCTGGAAGGCGGCTTCGACATCGACGAATGAGCGGCTTTTTTGAACAGGCGAAATCGAAAGTTTGTCTATCTGAGGGGACGCATGCGACCATGCGTCCCCTCGTTTCAACTTGGGAACAGCGTAAGTTCTCTGATCTGACCGACAGGGTTTCCATTCAGTCAAGCGATCCCGATTTGCCTCAAGTCGAATACGAGGACATCATTTCTGGCATGGGCGTGCTGAACAAAGATTTGCGCGACAAAGAAGGCGGCAAAACGGGAATTAAGTTTTACGCCGGAGATGTTCTATACGGGAAGCTTCGTCCATATTTGATGAATTGGTTGTACCCGCAGTTCAATGGTGTAGCTGTAGGTGATTTTTGGGTCCTTAGGGCTACAGAGTGTGACAGTTCATTTTTATATCGGCTGGTTCAAACGGACAGCTTCCAAAGGCTCGCAAATGTGTCTTCGGGCTCTAAGATGCCTCGCGCAGATTGGAATTTGATTTCGCAATCGCTCTTCGCCGTACCTGCCGATCATGCCGAGCAGAAAGCAATTGCGAAGAGCTTAGCCGAGCTTGAAGACCTCATCACCCTTCATCAGCGTGAGCCGCCTCACAACATGATGAAAGAGGGTAAAAATGCCAATCAGCATTAATGAAGAATCGCTTTTCTGCGATTACTACTCGCAATGGATCAGCGTCTATAAAGAAGGAGCCATCCGTGAGGTCACCATGGGAAAGTACCGGCTCACGCAGTCTTGGCTCGCCAAGCTGATTCCAGACCTCAAGATAAAAGATCTCGACCGGACCTCGTACCAGCAGCTCATCAATGGTTACGCAGAGCACCACGAGCGCCAGACAACCATGGACTTCCACCATCAGCTTAAGGGGGCAATCCTTGACGCAGTTGACGAAGGGCTCATCCCCCGCGACCCTACACGCAAGGCCATCATCAAGGGGAAACAGCCGCGGGCGAAAAAGATCAAGTATCTCAATCAGTTTGAGCTTCATGCAATGCTCGGCGACCTTGATTTATCAGGCGGGCCGAGTTGGGATTGGCTTATTCTCATAGTCGCTAAAACGGGCCTGCGCTTCTCCGAGGCCCTTGGGCTTACTCCCGAAGACTTCGACTTCGCACATCAAACACTTTCAGTGAACAAGACCTGGGATTACAAGAACGGCGGCGGATTCGTCCCCACGAAAAACGCCTCATCGGTGCGGAAGGTTCAACTCGACTGGCAACTCATCATGCAACTATCTGGGTTACTCAAAGACCTTCCGCCGACTGAGCCCATATTTGTGAAGGGAAAGATCTATAACTCGACGGCTAACAGCGTTTTAGCGCGCCACTGCAAAAATGTTGGCGTGCCTACCATATCCGTTCACGGGCTGCGGCATACGCATGCGTCACTCCTGCTGTTCGCCGGCGTCTCCATCGCCAGCGTATCCCGAAGACTCGGGCATGCAAGCATGACTACCACTCAGGAAACCTATCTGCACGTCATTCAAGAGCTCGAGAACAAGGACATTGACATCGTCATGAGGGCTCTTTCGACTCTTATTTAACCTGTATCAGCAAACCTTGGCTCACGCTGATGAAGGGTGATGAGGTGGTCAAGACTGGCGAAGTATTGGCCAATATGC